>JAUYOL010000042.1 GCA_030695905.1 Candidatus Omnitrophota bacterium
GCCGTGTCATCGATTATGATATCGCCATCTTGTAGTATAAAAGAATTGAGAAGCTGTTCCTTCGTAAATAATCCGTTTATGGAGATATGTATCTCTCTGTGTCCGTCCGGATAGATCGTTACAACTAAATTCCCCATAGTGTCGCAAAAAGAAGTGTCGGCTCCTGCCGCACGCTGATTCTGGCCATAGTTCGCGCTTAATATATCTACCTCTGTATCATACACCGCGCCATCACCGTCCATGTCCCCTTCAAGGTATGACTTGCCTGTCATGCCGTAGTATGCGCTTAAAAAATCAACGTCTACGTCACTAACGACTCCGTCTAAATTAATATCGGCTAAGAGAAGGGGTTTATAATAATGAGGGTTACTCTGCTCCTGACTGGCGGCGCCTGCCCAGGCTATCTGTTCAAATAAAAAAATCCCGGCTATTAAAGCTGAGATTACTTTGAATGCTACATTAAATTTTTTTGGTAATACCATGGCATACCCTCCTTAATAACTATTAAAGAAGAGCGTACCATTGATTTATCTATTTGTCAAGAATAATTTGATTTTTAATCAAAAACCATTTATACCCACCCGGTGGGTAAAACGGTTATACGTTGAAACGTATGGTGAGGATGTCGGCGTCTTCTACTATATAATCCTTGCCCTTCAGGTAGAATTTGCCCTGGGATTTTAATGTGTCTTCGCTGCCTGACGCCTTGATGTCATTAAACTTAATGACCTCCGCCCTGATAAAGCCTTTCTGCAGATCCGAATGTATAGCTCCCGCGGCCTCGGGAGCGGCAGAGCCGGCCTTAACGGTCCACTGGCGGACTTCATCAGACCCGACTGTAAAAAATGATATGAGATTGAGCGTCTTAAGCAGGAGCGTGGTCAATATATTTATCGCGGGCTCGGTTATGCCTATATCTGAAAGAAATGCATCCTTCTCTTCTTCTGATTCGAGCGCTTCTATCTCGGCCTCGACTTTGGCGGATACCTGCATTATATTCGGACCTTCGACTTGAGGTTTTTCTTTAAGCTGGCTCTCTCCCACATTAAGCGCAATTATAATATCTTTGCGCGTCAGCAGTGGATAGCTCGACAGCGCCTTCTTTTCATCCGCGCTAAGCTCAAGCGTCCTCAAGGGCAATTCTTTATCAAGGTGGGCCTTCAGCTTAATGAGTATATCTCTTTCCTTAACAGAAGCTTCTTCCTTGGTTTGCTTTACCTTCTTATCGAGCCGTTCAAACCTCTTTTCTATAAATATCAGGTCGTGGAGCAATAACTCCGAATTCACCATATCGATATCGCGCTTCGGATCGACAGAGCCGTTTACATGGTATATAGAATCATCTTTGAAGGCCCTGACGACATGGCACAGGGCGTCGACCTCGGCTATATCCTCGAATATACCGCCCTGCGCTATAGCGTCCTTCTCTATCTTAGGCAGTAGCTCAATTTCAATCCTTGCCCTGACATTTTTCTTAGGAGTGTAAATCCCAACGAGAAAGTCGAACCGGCTGTCGCGTATCTCGGCAACACCGTGTACAGGCTTGCCAGACGCGACTTCATTCTCCGAGGGCTTGTGCCCTGTGAGTAATTCGAATAAAGCCTTCTTCCCAACCTGCGGTAACCCGATTATTCCTATCTTCATCTGTTATGCCTTTTGTTTTTGTATTATGGATAACTCCAACCCCAAAACATCTAAAACTTTTTTTAGCGTACTTAAGGATATATTAAGGTATCCGTTTTCCAGAAAAGAGACAAACTGCTGGGACATATCCGCGGATTGCGCGAATTCTTTCTGGCTCAGCTGTCTTTTCTGCCGGGCGGCCCTTATTATACTACCGATCACCTTCGCCTCTTCGGAAACAGGCTTGCGCTTCTCTTTTAACTCACTCTTGTCAACATCCTGCGAAAGAACATCATAGACCTCGTCCCAAAAAATTATCCTTTTATTATTCCAGCTGTCTTTACGCATTTTTCTTTTTATCTTTCTCCAATTTTTGAGAAAGGTTATCTTATCCATATATATATCAAAAACCTCTCTTGGTTTTCCCGCGCGCGAAAGTACCAAGGACGCAAATTCGGGAAATCTCGGGTCCGAATCGTTATTTAATATAGCCTGCGCTTCTTTTTTTGTTGTCTTTCTGTCCCAGAAAATATCGGCAGTCATATTATTCGAATTCCTTCCTCACCATCTGTTCTATTTCCCGCTTGAAATGATTGTCCATATCCTTGAAGGATATATTTTTATCTGTCACTATATCCAGTACGCCCATCTGCATAGAACTCCTGCTATATGTCCTATACCATACCGATAGACTTTCTCTCTGTGGATAAGAACAGTGTTCAAGCGCAAATTTCGATAACGGCATGAAAGTTGTTGAAAGAAAGTACAGATCAAAAAAATCTCTGGCCTCCTGCCTGCCGCCTTTAAATATTTCTCGCCCTATTACATCAACCGCTTTGTCGCTGCCGCAGGCGGCCAATATTTTTCTTATGTAGATATCCTCTATAGAAAGGACTGGAGTGCCATCTATTATTTTAACCGGCTTAAGAAGATCATATACATCTTCCACAAAATCTATTTTCAAGGTTTCATCTTTGTTTACATATAAATAATAGATCATCATCTGCACAAACTCTTTTTTTTCCTGAGTCTTAATTAATTCTATCTTCCGGCCGGTCGCTTTTGCCAGATCCGAAACAATCGCCTCTATTTTAAGGCGGGAAAATTTTTTGGTGAATATATCCAGATCGTAAGACTCCCTGTGATGAAAATAAAATACAGATAAGGCTGTGCCGCCGGCTAAATACAGGCCGTCTATTTTGCCCGCTAATGCCTTTAACGCCTTGTTGCGCTCAATAATAACTTTTCCCGTAGTGTCTTCCATAACACATAAAGTATACATGATAAACTAAATATTGTCAAGTATGATATTTATTTTATCATGTAAATATAGGCCCATAACAGCCTATAAGTTGCAAATTGACAGGGCTATGTTAAGCATGCTACAATACGGACATGATCAAAATCGGCAACGCAAACATAAAGACAAATATAATCTTAGCGCCTCTATCGGGATGCACGGATCTTCACTTTAGATTAATAGCGCGTGAACATGGCGCGGGCTTCTGTTTCTTCGAGATGTCAGATTCGAACTCACTGACACATAACCGCCGACAGTCATTTTCTATACTCGAAACCGAAAAAAAGGACTCGCCTATTGCAGGACAGTTGCTGGGATCGGATCCCTCGCACATGCTGGATGCCGCGGGTAGGATCCTGGACAGAGTGAAGCTATCGTTTCTTGATATAAACTGCGCGTGCCCTGTCAAAAAAGTCATAAAAAAGAAGGCGGGCGCGCACCTGTTGCGCGACACGCCTCAATTATACGCCATATTGAAAAAACTCATCCCTAACCTGCCGCTGCCTATAACGATAAAAGTGCGCATAGGTTATGATAAAAAGGACCCGCGGCAATTAGCCAATATGGTAAAACAATGCGAAGATATAGGGGTGGCCGCCATATTTGCCCACGGCAGATTGGCTAATCAGGGCTACGCCGGCGATGTGGATTATTCTATGATAAAAAATATAAAAGAAGCGGTGCGTATTCCCGTCATTGGCTCGGGCAATATATTCTCGCCGGAGCTTGCCAAGAAGATGCTCGACGAAACGGCCTGTGACGGTGTGCTGGTAGCGCGCGGGGCGCTCGGAAATCCATGGATATTCAAACAGATAGACGATTACCTAAAACACGGCAAGTTGCACAAAATGGTTTCACTGGAAGAGAAAAAGAAAGTCTTGAAAAAACACCTTTCATACGTGGATAAATACAGGGATATGAGTAATAACGGGAAAACGGGATTTATGAAAAAAATCGCTATCTGGTATCTGAAAGGCGTCCCTGGAGCTCCCCGCCTGCGCGAGAAGATAACATCGGCTAAAAACTACGAAGAGATCCTTGCTACAATATCTTCAGTAAATTAAGTCCTGTCTCCGGATCTATATCCTTTGTCGCCTTAACGCCCTTTATCTCAAAGACTATCGCTTCGACTACAAAAAATACTTTAGAATCTTTACGCACACAGCCGGTAAGGGTATTGTTCTTCTTTCCCATCGAAGTGTGAATATGTATCTGCGGGCCCTTCTTATTAGTAAATATCGTGCCTATGCCCATCACTTCCCAGCCGTCTTTGAATTTTTTCCAATTAGGTTCCGGAGGGATCACGGGTTTCTTGGGGCCGGTAACGATATGGCCTTCTTTAAGCGCGCCCAAAAAGATCAGTGTAGCGCATTTCAGCTTCTCGTGCCTGGCGAATTTATCTATCTCTTTTAAGACAATATCATCGTTATCGAACTTTAATAAGAATATCCTGCCTACACTGCCTTTGGAATAACGCATACTTACCCTGCCTCCGCTTCTATCCTGTCTATAAGCATCTTGGTCTGTTTTAATATATCCGAGGGCAATACTTTTGTCACTTCTATCTCTGTCTTAAGCGACCTCAATGTGGTCAAGAGCCGTCTTATAGTCGCTTCTCTCTTCTTTTTGCGGGCCTCTTCCGGCTCAAGCTCTTCGCGCTGCTTTATAAGCGCTGTCAGGTCTTTTTTGACTTCCCTTCCATCCCTGCCTTTTTCCAGGATGTCTTTCCTGAATCTTTTATAGTCATCTTCATCCAGCAGCTGCTTCTTCTTGGCCATGCGAAGCACATCTACAGACTCATAGCTCGGCACTTCGGCGGCGTCTTTTGTATTCACATAGTCTTTATTAATGAGATGCGGCTCTTCTTTTTCGAGGAAATAATACGTCTTCAGAAGCTTCAGCGCGGTATTCTTTCTTATGCCTATCTCCTTGGAGGTATAAGCGTCGAACGTGAGAAAGCCCCAATCCTTGAAAAGCTTGTCCTTCCACACGCTGTAGAGCGCCTGGCCAAGGCCTATCCACGATGTCTTGAAACTCTTCGCGTTCTGCAGGATCTGGAATCTTAGGGATTCCGTATCCATGCCCGTCATCTTCTCTTCTATCGCCTCAAGCGATTTTGTCTTAAATCTATTCATCTTACCGATCCTTTCAATTTGAAGTCAAAATTATACCGCACATGCGTATAATTTTACAGATAAATTTTCTCCGTGCCCCTTATAGGGGGCAGCTTCCCGATTAACTTGGAAAGCGTCTCCGCTTTGGGGCGAAGAAAAAATGTTGACCCTGCCTGTGTGGCGTGATATTCTTGATACGAGGTGACCATATGAAAAAATCGAGTGAATTGGAAAGCGCGGCGATAAAGGATGCGGCGGAATTTATGGCTGTTTCAGCGAGGACAGCGCCGAAGACCCGAGGCATAGACAATATCGAAGTCTTCGCTATAGACGATGATGCCACAAAGAAGAAGGTCATCGAGAAGATGAAAGAAGTCTCGAAAAAAGAGGCCAGGCCCAGCTTCGAGCGCGACGCCAGTTCTATAGAAGCGTCGCCAATTCTGCTGGTCATAGGCGTAAAATCAAACCCCGCGGGACTTAACTGCGGATTCTGCGGATATCCTACATGCGGCCAGCTGCAGAAAACATCCGGCATATGCTCCTACAATTCAATAGATCTGGGGATAGCGGTAGATTCGGCGGTCGCGGCCGCGAGCTCATTTCATGCGGACAATAGAATAATGTATTCGATAGGAAGAGCCTGCCTCGATCTGAAATTATTCTCTCAAACCGTTAAGCAGGCCCTTGGAATACCTTTAAGTGTTACGGGCAAAAATCCATTCTTCGATAGAAAGTAACAGGCCGGCGAAGATTATACTTTATATCTGTTCAGCTCTAAGCTTGCCTTACTAATCTCATCACCCAGCTTCTCTACGGTATTTTCAAGCGTATGATGATCTACAGACTTTGACTGCGCGAGCCTTCTTAAAGCA
Organism: Candidatus Omnitrophota bacterium; assembly: GCA_030695905.1. NCBI lineage: Bacteria > Pseudomonadati > Candidatus Omnitrophota > Candidatus Omnitrophota bacterium. Next base: position 5,910 of record JAUYOL010000042.1, read on the forward strand.
TCCACTGATACCGCCGATTTCGCCAGATGTTCCCTCTCCTGCCTTATGGTAGCCTTTATGCTTTCCGCCACGTTATTTATGCCTTCGGCAAGCGCTACAAGCTCATCATTCTTTCTTAATGTCAGGGGCTCCGAAAGCTCACCGGAAGCCATAGCTTTAAGGAACTTTTCTATTCTGTATATGGGACCCGCTATCTTGTGGGAGGCGTAAATACCTATTATAAATACAAGCGGCGTTATCAAGAGCAAGCTCAAGAGTATCCTGACATTCACCATATTAACTATCGAAATAAGACGGCCCTGCGGATAGACATTTGCCAGTTTATCCCCCAATAAAAGCATAGAGGTATAATACACCACGTATGAACATAATATGCCTGTTAGAAATACCAATATAAGTATGAGCCCTACATACTTTAACTGAAACTTAGCGGCAACAATATACTGCTTTCTTTTGTATCTGGGCGCCATCGGCATAACTATCCTCCTTCTTTACCCCACATAACTATTTCTCTTCTTATAGTTAACCTAATAATACCGTCCTTTGATCTTTTAATAAGCTCTGAAGCTTTTTTGATCGGCATATAGCGCGTGCTCTGGCCGTTTATATATGTTACCAGATCGTTGGGCCTTAAGCCCGCCCCTTGAGCAAAGGAGCCGTTTTTAACGTCCGATATCGTCAATCCATCGAATTGCATTTTAAACTCCGCTCCGATGTCGCCGGCACTTACCTCAACATTGCGCTCTATAGTGCATTTTGTCTCTAAAGACGTCTTTTCAAGAAGGGTTTCCACGACTTCCGGAAGCGAAAGATATCCTACCAGCCTGCCCCATATCGCTATAAGGATATCGCCTGTTTCCATTCCTGCTTCATAGGAGGGAGAACCTATGGCAACACTGCTGATTTTAGTGCCGGATGGATCCGACTTTAATACAATCCCGGCTGTCTTCTTTAATTTTTCAAGACTTTCATTGAACTTCTCTTCTTCGGTCTTTATACTTATGGGCCCCGTTCCTCTTGCTTCAAACTCATTACGGCGGTTCACATCTTCTTCCTTTTTGGCCATATCTTTCTTAAAGAGATATCCCTGCAAAAATACTATACCGTCCTTGGCCGCTTTCGAATCGGGGTTTACCTTGAACGCTTTATCGTAATATACAAAGGCTTTTATCAGGTCGCCTCTGTCTCTTGCCTGCTCCGCCAATTTCACAAGGTTCTGTTCTTCCGTATCAAAATACAACTCTTTAATATCTGGCTTCATCAATGTGCGCTCGCCGTCCACCGTAGACATAAGGACTCTGTCCTTATACTCTTCGATTATTATGCCCTTGATCTCTTTATTATCTTTGGTATAGATTGTGTCGGCGACCGCATAAGTTGCAAACTGTAAGCTGTAAGCTGTAAAAATTATAAACAGAAAAAACATCTTCTTCATTTACACCTCGACCGCTCTTTTTGCCGCGTCACACACCGTCTTCAGCGGCACTTTTTTTAATCTTGCCAATTTGGCACAGTCTTCATATTCCGGCGAAACCGTCAGTATGTCATCCGGTCCGCGGCTTAACTTTACCCTTACCCTGCCATATCCTGTATCGACTTTTACGATCTCTCTATCGAGCTTATACCTGTTCTGCTCATGATATCTCAATCCTATCGATGAGGTCTCTTTGAATATTATTGAACATAGCTTATCGAATATGGAAGGAGCTGATAATACGGTAAGTTTAAACGCGGGACGCGTCTTCTTCATTTGTATTGACGTCGTATAGGCGTCTAAAGCGCCTTCTTTGAATAATTTTTCGAATAGATAATTAAAATGCTGCGGGTTCATATCGTCTATATTTGTCTCTATCACAAATATCCTGTCCTTCTTGAACGCCGCGTGCCTTTCGCCTATCATTATTCTCAACATGTTAGGCAACTCGCTTAATTCCTGGGTTCCCGCGCCGTGGCCTATATGAGACACCTTCATCTGGGGCATCTCGCCGAAATTTTTCACAAGCGTCTTTAAGATCCCCGCTCCGGTAGGCGTAACGAGCTCCGCGTCGATATTTGAAATTTTCGCCGGAACGCCTTTGAGCAATTCCAGGCTCGCCGGCGCGGGCGTCGGCAATACGCCGTGCCTTGTGCTTACAAGAGTCCTGCCGAAATGTACAGGCGATGAATATATCTCTTCGATCTCCATCTTATCAAGAGCTATCGCGGTGCCGACGATATCCACTATCGAATCTACGTCGCCAAGCTCATGAAGAGAGAGATCTTTTTTATCGGAAATACCATGAATCTTAGCTTCAACTCCGCCTATATTATTGAAAATATTCTTGGCAACATCTTTTACATTATGACTTAGAGAGCTTTCGTCTATGATCTTAAGTATTTCACCAAGAGGCCTGTGGGTATGGGCGGACGGACTATCTTTCACCACAACGGTGAATTTTGTCCCGATAAGCCCGCCACGGCGCACCTTGCTCTTTTTGAGTTCATATCCTTTTATTTTGAGCTTCTTAAGTTCTTTTGCCAGAAATTTTATATCAAGGCCGGCGTCTATCAAGGCGCCAAGCACCATATCGCCCGCTATTCCGCTGAAACAATCAAAATAAGCTATCTTTTTCATAGAGTTTAACTATTTATCATCGACGCCATATATCCGGCGCCAAAACCATTATCTATATTAACCACTGCCACACCCGGAGAACATGAATTCATCATTGTGAGCAACGGCGCAAGCCCCGAAAACGACGCGCCATAACCAACGCTTGTAGGCACGGCTATGACAGGCCTCGACACAAGGCCGCTTACGACACTGGCCAGCGCACCTTCCATGCCTGCGATGACGATGATAACATTCGCCTTCTCCAGCGTATCTTTACTATCCAAAAGCCTGTGCACTCCCGCCACTCCCACATCATACAGCATCTGAACTTTATTGCCCATTACTTCAAGGGTGATCCTGGCTTCCTGCGCAACAGGCAAATCACCTGTGCCGGCCGTCACCACTAAAACCGTTCCTTTTTTAAAAGAGCTCTTCTCTTTTACAAAATATATTATCTTCGCTTTTTCGTCAAACTTCGCCCCTGGACAGATCTTCTTTATCCTGGAGAATACTTTCTTATCCGTACGCGTAATGAGTAATGTCCCGTCGTGCGATATGATATTTCCGGCTATCTTGACTATCTGCTCGGGCGTTTTGCCCGAACCGAATATCACTTCGGGAAAACCGCGGCGCAGCCGCCTGTGACAGTCTACCTTGGCGAACCCCAGATCCTTGTAAGGCAGATCTTTCAAAACACCAAGCGCCCTGGCCGACGACATCTCGCCCGACTTAACGCGCTTCAGAAGACTTTTAAGTTTTTGCGACATGGATTTTTAAGATCTCAAAATTATCGCGAGAAGGACCGCGACAACAACGGCCGACAGTATGTAAAAATCGTTGTAGTAGAAAAAGTCCCGCGCCTTTTCCGCTACGGTGTAATCATACTGGCTTATCACAGGCTCTTTGAGCTTAATGTCGTTTTCGAGATCAGTATATGGATGAGTCGGCTTACCCTTGTCGTCCAGTTTTATCTCGACACGGTTCGGATCCTTCTTTTCCACATCGCCTATCTCGGATTTTACGGCGTCTATCTGCTCTTTGCGGAACCTCAAGAAGCTGTCGCCTATCTTATAGGCGGGTATTTCGCCCATATCGACAAGGCGCTTCACCTCTTCCTCGGAGACGCCGAGATAATCCGCGACTTCTTTTATATTCAATAAATGTTCCGGCATATTTTTACTTTATCTTTCCTTGAGCCACCCATTCGTCTATCTTTGAGCGCTCAAACTTCCAGGCATTACCATCTTTGGCGCCCGGAAGCCTGCCTGCATTTGCCCACTCATGGACAAGATTCATATCTATCTCCAAATATTTGGCCAGGTCCTCGGCATTCATAATATTTTCGAGATAATCTTTCGTCTCGGTGAGCATTTTTGAGTTACCGTCGAATATCGCGCCCTGGGCTATGCTTAATAGCGGCGTTCTTATGTCCCCTACTACGCACCCCGGCGCGATGAGCTTCAACTCCTTAAGAGCGGTTATGTTACCGTTCACTTTTCCGGCCACGACTATAGACTCGCCCGTGATGTCGGCATTTACAACGGCCCGTTCGCCGATCATAAGACTGCCCCTGGTATTTAATACGCCTTCGAACCTGCCATTAATTCGAAGGTTGACAGAATCTTTAAAGATGAGAGTGCCCTGCATGGAAGCGTCTACGTCGAGTACCTTTTCGACTTCGTGCCTCTTGTCCTTTTTCATCATCATACAACCACCTCCCTCTCTTTGACTTACTCCGCCTCCCACTTCGCGTGACTGACGCCTTCCAAATGGCTTACATCCCGCATCAGCGCCGCTATGTTATGGGATGTGGAGAGTTTCAATCCTATCTTCAGGACCATCAGCGACCCGTCTTCGGACCGCTCCACTTCAAAATCGGTAATTACAGCGCCATATTCGCCCAATACATCCCTGATCCGTTTTAACTGATCAAAGCCGTCTTTCGACTCTATTACGATCGTCTTGTACCAATCCTTGCGTATCATCGCGTGTTCTAATCTTCCGAATAACATAAGCGTGATTACCGCAAGCGCTGTAGTTAATATCGAACCAAAATAAAGCCCCGACCCTACCGCAAGCCCTATGCCGGTAACGACCCACAGGCTGGCCGCGGTGGTCAACCCTCTCACCGAAGCTTTGTAACGCATTATTGTGCCGGCTCCCAAAAACCCTATGCCCGTAACTACGCCAGCCGCGAGTCTTGCGGGGTCTATCGGAGTCCTTCCGGAATACACATCGAATATGTGCACCGATGTAATCATTATCAGGGTCGTGCCAACGCACAAAAGTATATGAGTCCTAAAACCTGCGGCCCGGCCGTGAAATTCTCTTTCGAAACCTACTATACCGCTTAATATAGCGGCCAAGATAAGACGAAATACTATAGTCCATTCGTTAAGCATTTACTACCTCCAGATTAGGCTGGGCGCTTAAGTAAAGATCGGACCTATGGCCCCTTTTATACAATTCCTCGCCCAACACGCCCACCATAGCCGCATTGTCCATACAATACTCCATCTTTGGAAAATATGTCCTGACCCCGCCGGAGAATTTCGACGCATCCAAAAACTTCTCCCTCAATCTCGAATTTGCAGCTACTCCACCGCCAACTATTATATTTTTCACCTTACAGAGCCTTGCCGCCAAAAACGCTTTCTCAACCAGCGTATCGAGCGCGTTCTCCTGAAAAGCGTAACATATATCATTTATTTCCGAAGGCCCACTATCCCTATTTCTCACGTAATACAAGACCGCTGTCTTTATGCCGCTGAAACTGAAGTCCAGCGAATCTTTCCCTAAAAATGTCCTGGGAAATTTAATACTGCCTTTATTTTTCGCCAGCCGCGCCCTTTTTTCTATCGCGGGCCCGCCCGGATAGCCCAGCTTTAATATCTTCGCGACTTTATCGAACGCCTCACCTGCCGCGTCGTCCTGTGTCTGCCCAAGAAGTTTTTGTTTATAACTTTTATCACAAAGAAACAATGCCGTATGCCCGCCGGATACCACCAGGCCTGCAAATGGAAAATCGGGGATATCTTCGCCGCTCAAAAACGCGCTGTATAGATGCGCAAGCACGTGATTCACGCCAATAAGCGGAACCTTAAGGCTATAGCTTAAGCTTTTTGCTAACGATACGCCTATAAGTAAGGCGCCGACCAACCCCGGCCCATTGGTAACGGCTATCAGTTCCACGTCTTTTAGCTTCTTACGCGAGTCCTTCAGCGCTTTTTCAAGCACCTCCAGTATAAACTCCACATGGAACCTTGACGCTATCTCCGGCACGACACCTCCATACTTCTTATGAAGGTGCACGCTGGATGAAACTATATTTGAAAGAACGGTTCTGCCTGAAGTAACCGAAACGCTCGTCTCATCACATGAGCTTTCTATGCCCAGCGTTAACATTATCTTACCATCTCCGACAGGGGCACAAATTCAATGCCTTCAGCGGACAGTTCCGGCATCATCCTGCTTAATACAGCTACTGTGTTTTTTCTGTCATGACAGACACCTATAGCGCTGCCTTTTCTAAAAGCTAATCTGCGCAGAGAAAGCACTTGCTTCTCTATGTAATCCGGCGATGAATCATTATCAAGAAACATGTCACGCTTTGCGTATGGCACACCGGCATTCTTCGCCGCCTCCATACATACGGATTTGTCGGTAACAAGGCTGTCGAAAAAATACAAATTTCTACTTTTTAAATCAGCTAAGATTACGGACATTGTAGCCTTATCTTCAGTAGCCTTAGAGCCCTGATGATTCGATATTCCTTTTAAACCCGGCACGCTGGCTATATCTTCGCCGAGTATCGAAGATATTTTTTTGTTATCCATGTCGGTCCTGATAGTGCCCAGTTCCTTGGGCGCCGACTTGTCATTCGACTCAAGCGGCAGGTGAAGTATTATTTCGTATTTTTTGGAATGAGCCAGCTGGGCCACGCGGCGCGAATATGGCAGATTCGGCAATATCGACAAAGTTACCGGCTGGCCCGCAGCGAACAAGTTGTCGGTATTGTTCATATTATAGCCAAAATCATCCATTACTATCGCTATCTTTGGATTTGAGAATTTTTTCTGCACTGCGGGCAACGCTTTTTTCTTTGCGGGAACTTTTAAAACGGCCCGCTTCTGCACTATTATCCTCTTTTTGGGCACATACGCGGACTTCCAGTATAAAAACATACCGGCCGCTATTAGAAATATCCCCGCCCCTGCCGCGATAATCAAAATGATCTTCGATTTCATAATTTTAAGATTGCGCCTTGTAAACCTTTATTGCCTTCAAAAGATTCAGCGCCGACTGCAGTTGATTGTCGCGCTCTATTATCTCTTTAGGCTTTCCTGTCTTCCCAACCTTCTTTACATCCTTGTCTTCTTCTATCTTTTCAAATATATCCGTAGGAGATTTTTTCTTATCTTTCAACTCTTCCTGTTCTACGACAACATCGGGTGCAACCCCTTCGTTCATTATGCTCTTGCCGCTTGGCGTATAATAGGACGCTGTCGTAAGCCTCAACGCGGATCCGTCCTTTAACGGTATCACGGTCTGCACCGAGCCCTTGCCGAATGTCTTGGCCCCGAGAAGTATAGCGCGCTTATTATCTCTCAATGCGCCGGCAACTATCTCGGAAGCGCTGGCGGAACCTTCATTGACAAGAACTATTATAGGATACTGCGGATGCTGGGACTGGCCCTTTGATTTAAATATCGTGTTCTGCGACTGATTCTTACTCTTAGTAGAAACTATTGTATGGTCCTTCGGAAGAAATTTCTCCGATATCTCTATCGCGGAATCTAAAAGCCCTCCGGGATTATTTCTCAAGTCCAATATCAGCGCGTCCATACCCTGGCCTTCGAGTTTTTTCAAGTTGTCTTCCAGCTCACGGGCAGCTTTCTGCTGAAATTCGATAAGCCTTATATAGCCTATTTTGTCCTCCAATAAATACGCGTCTTTGACGCTCGTCACGTTTATCACTGCGCGTTTTATCGGGACATCCAGGACCTTCTCTTCTTTTTCCCTCCATATCGTCAGTGTAAGCGAGGTCCCCGGCTCTCCGCGCATCATCTTTACCGCGTCGTTCAATGTTATATTCTTCGTAGTCTTGCCATTTATCCTGACAATCTTATCCTGGGGTTTCAGGCCAGCGCTGTCAGCGGGTGTTCCGGCTATCGGAGTTATTATAGTGATGATGCCGTCTCTTAGGACTATTTCAACTCCTATGCCTCCAAACTCTCCTTTAGTCTCGACAGATATCTCTTTATATTCATCCGGATCAAGAAACGCGCTGAAGTCATCCAGCGAAGAGAGCATCCCTTTCAACGAGCCGTATATCATTTTTTTGGAATCTACTTCTGTGACATAGTCACTGCGGATCGCGCTTATCGCGTCGCTAAACAGCTCTATCTGGCTATAGAGATCGTCTTTGGACTGCGCTTTGCCTGCCTTCTGGGCATCATAACCTCCCATAACCAGGGAAGTTGTTAAAATAAGCGCCAGCGCCAATAAAGGGATCTTCAGTCTTTTTAACATGTCTATTCCCCCAAATGTTCTTTCAGCATTTGATTGACAAGTGCCGGATTTGCCTTGCCCTTAGTCTGTTTCATGACTTGCCCGACAAGATACGTTAACGCGGTCTTTTTGCCGCCCTTGTAGTCATTCACCGACTTCTCGTTGGTGGTGAGCACCTCTTTTATCGCATTCTCCAGGGACCCTTTGTCGCTTATCTGCGACAGGCCTTTCGACCTGACTATATCCTGCGGCATCGACTTGGTCTCGATCATCTCAAGTAAAACATCCTTGGCCATTTTGCCGCTTATCGCCTGGCTATCGATCATCTTTAGCAACTCCACCAAAGCAGCCGGCGCCACGGCCAATTCCGAAATAGATACATTTTTAAGGTTCATCGCTGCCATGATATCCCCTATTATCCAATTGGCAACCGCTTTTTTATTTGCGTAGTTTTTCACACACTCTTCGAAATAATCGGCTATAGAGCTGTCACTGGTAAGCACACCTGCGTCGTACTCTGTCATGCCGTAGGATTCTACAAACCTTTTCGCCCTTGCCTGCGGAAGCTCCGGAAGCGAGTTGCGCATATCTTCGATGACCTTCTTATCTACCACAAATGGGACCAAGTCAGGTTCGGGAAAATATCTGTAATCCTGCGCCTCTTCCTTGGAACGCATCGAGATGGTGACGAGCTTCTGGGCGTCCCACAACCTCGTCTCCTGGAATATTCTTTCTTTAGCTCCCAGCGCGGATGTCTGCCTCTGGACTTCGTATTGCAGCCCCTCTCTTACCCACCTGAAAGAGTTCATATTCTTTATCTCGACCTTTACGCCGAGTTTTTCGTCTTCTTTTTTCTTTAACGATATATTGGCGTCGCAGCGCAGGCTGCCTTTCTCCATATCGCAATCGCTTACTTTAAGATACTGCAATATGGCCTTTAGCGCGGTTAAATAGTCATACGCTTCCTGCGGGGAGCTTATATCCGGCTCGGTAACTATTTCCAGCAGCGGCATTCCGGACCTGTTAAAATCCACGAGGCTGTAATTTGCCTTGGCCGGATGAACAAGCTTGCCCGCGTCTTCTTCAAGATGGACCCTTTTTATCTTTATCCTTTTTCTGGCGCCGCCGGAGTTTATATCGACAAAGCCGTCATACGATAAAGGCATATCATATTGAGATATCTGGAAATTTTTCGGTAGATCCGGATAATAATAGTTTTTTCTGTCGAACTTTATAATATTCTGTATTTTGCAATTAAGCGCGAGAGCTACTTTTATCGCGTAAAAGAAAGCCTTTTCATTTAAGACGGGCAGCGAGCCCGGAAATCCAAGGCATACGGGGCACGTCTGGCTATTCGGCCTCTGGCCAAACTTTGTAGAACATCCGCAAAACGCCTTTGTCTCGGTAGCAAGCTGCAGATGGACCTCCAGCCCTACCACTGTTTCGTATGCCGCGCTCATATCTTTGGCCTCTTGGTATGATAGTCTGTATTCTGCTCAAAAGTATAGGCAACCCTGAATATAGTCTCCTCGTCAAACGGCTTCGCTAAGATGTGAAGCCCTATGGGCAGATTATTTTTTGAAAACCCGCAGGGAATAGATATCGCGGGAAGGCCCGCGAGATTCGCGGATATCGTAAATATGTCAGATAAATACATGCTCAAGGGGTCGTCAGTCTTCTCGCCTATCTTAAAGGCGGGCGTAGGAGATGTCGGAGTTATTATACAGTCACAAATTTTAAACGCGTTATCAAAGTCCTCTTTTATCTTCGTCCTGACCTTCTGGGCTTTTAGATAGTAAGCGTCATAGTAACCGGTTGAAAGACAATAAGTGCCTAAGAGTATCCTTCTCTTTGCCTCATTGCCGAATCCTTCTGACCGGGTCTTTATATACATGTCTATAAGGTCATTCGCGCCTTCGGCTCTTAAACCATACTGGACTCCGTCGAAGCGCGCGAGGTTGGAACTGGCTTCAGCCGGCGCGACGATATAGTATGTGCTTACGGCATACTGGGTATGGGGCAATGATATCTGCACGACTTCTGCGCCCAGGTCCTTTAAAAGATCTATGGATTTCCTTACGCTCGCCTCCACCTCTTTGTCGATACCCTCTATAAAATATTCCTTCGGAACACCTATGCGCAGCCCCTTTACATCTTTTGTTAAAAATTTCGTGTAGTCAGGCACGGGCATGTCGACAGACGTGGAATCCATTTCGTCATATCCGGCTATTACGTTAAGCATAAGCGCGGCGTCCAAAACATCCTTGGTAATGGGGCCTATCTGATCAAGACTGGACGCGAATGCTATCAATCCATATCTCGAAACCCTGCCATATGTGGGCTTGAGCCCTACTACACCGCACAGACTTGCGGGCTGTCTTATAGACCCGCCGGTATCTGACCCAAGCGCCAATATCGTCTCGTCAGCCGCTATCGCGGCGGCGGAGCCTCCGCTCGAACCACCGGGTATTCTTTTAAGATCCCATGGGTTCTTTGTGGCGCCATAACATGAGGTTTCACAGGACGAGCCGAACGCGAATTCATCCATATTGGCTTTGCCTATAAGCACCGCGCCTTCGGACTTAAGTTTTTTTGTGACTGTGGCGTCGTATGGCGGCTTAAAACCTTTTAATATTTTCGAACCGCATGTCATATCTTCGTCCTTAACGCAGATATTATCTTTTACAAGGACTGGTATTCCCGCCAATTTACCGGTTTTGTTCTTAGGATCCGCATTTTTATTCACCAGAACAAACGCTTTGACATCTTTGTCTATACTGTCTATTCTTTCAAATACGGAATTGAGGATATCCGCCGATTTGATACTCTTCTCGGCCAATTCGTGGGCTGTCAGACGAAAGAGGTCGCTCATCTATTTACCCTCTATGACTTGGGGAACCTTAAAAGAATCTCCCTCTTTAGAAGGCGCGTTTTTAAGCGCTTCTTCTGCCTCAAGAGACTTTTTTAATACATCGCTTCTGAAGACATTTTTGAGCGTGGTCAACGGATGGCTTGTAGGGTGGACATTATTAGTATCTATTTCATTTAATTTGCTTATATATGATAATATTGAGGCGAGCTGTTTAGAATAGATATCCAGGTCCTTCTCGTCTAATTTCAGGCGGGAAAGAAGCGCGACATGCAATACGTCTTTTTTATCTATACTCATTTAATGTAAGTCCCTATTATGATATAAGTTATCACACTATATAGCGTTTGTCAAATTCGCGAATGCGCTTAGACTCAAGTCTTCCGGCCGTGATAGCGGATCTATGCCGACTTTATCTAAAATCTTGGCCAAATCCTCTTTAGAGATGTCTAAAACAGCTTCTCTGGAGAGTGAATTCATGATAGTCTTCCGCCTTTGATTGAAGGCGCCTCTTATTATCTTGAAAAGCAGCCCTTCGTCGGCCACTTTTACCGAAGGCTCATCCAAAATATCGAACCGCACAAGGCTCGAATCGACTTCCGGCTCAGGATAAAAAGCGCTGCTTTTTATTGTGTGAATATATGAAACTTTCATGTAATATTGGACGAAACAGCTTATCGAGCCATAACCCTGGGTGCCGGCGGACGCGATAAACCGGTTGGCCACTTCCTTCTGCACAACGATCAACGCGGATTCCATAAACATTCTATTTTCTATCAGGTATTCTATTATAGGGGTTGTCACGTAATATGGGAGATTACCAATGACTTTCATGTGTTTTGCGGGCGCTATTTTTTGCTTTATGTCAAAATCCAATATATCTTCATTGAACAATTTAATATTCGGAAATTCGTCGCGGACCATATCCGAAAAAATAGAATACGCTTTTTTGTCTTTTTCTACCGCAAATACCCTGGCGCCTGTCGCCGCTAAATCTATAGTAAGCGCGCCAAAACCGGGGCCTATTTCTAAAACAATATCATCCTTGCCGACACCTGCCTGCGCCACTATCTTATCCTTCACATTAGCGTCTATAAGATAGTTCTCGCCCAGCCTCTTTAGGGGCGCGAAGTTATATTTTAAAAAGATAGTTTTTAGTTGGGATTGTGTAAGCATCTTATTTCTTCTTGGAAAGGATATCGGCCAGCTTTATCGCTTCCCGCATGGATGTGGCTTCGGCGATACCTTTACCGGCTATATCAAATGCGGTGCCGTGGTCGGGAGATGTCCTCACAAATGGAAGCCCTAAAGTCAGGTTGACACCGTCATTAAAATATAGCATCTTGAACGGCGCCAATGCCTGATCATGGTACATCGAAATGACCGCGTCGAACTTTCCATTCAACGCTTCATGGAATATCGCGTCGGCGGGTATTGGCCCGTAAAGAGCTTTGACATATTCTAAAGCCTTCTTTATCGCGGGAACTATTTTTTTAGCCTCTTCGTCGCCGAATAAGCCATTATCTCCGGCATGCGGATTCAAGCCCGCTACGCCTATTCTCGGATTTTCCACGCCAAAAAATCTTCTTAGGCAATCCGCGGTAAGAATTATGGTTCTATATACATTGTCGATATTGACGGAGCCTGCGACATCCTTCAGCGCCACGTGCCTTGTAACCAGCGAGACTTTTAATTTTTTCCCCACAAACATCATCGAGAAATCTTTTGAAGATGTCTTTTGCGCTATATACTCTGTGTGCCCTTCAAAATTTTTTATACCTCCATCGCGGACGGATGATTTGTTTACCGGCGCTGTGACCAGACAGTCGGCGTCGCCTTTTTTCAAAATATCCAGCGCTCTATCCACATATTCTATCGATGCCTTACCAAAAGACGGAGACTCTTTGCCGTAACAGAAATTATTTTGGGGAACATTGGAAAGGTCCACGAGGGAAAATTCAGGATTCAGTTTCAGATCTTTTTTTACTCTGTTTATTATGAAATAATCGCCTATTACCGTGATATGCGCCGCGCGGCACAGTTCTTTGTCGCAAAGGGCTTTGACCAGGACTTCCGGCCCTACGCCGGAGGGATCACCCATAGTTATGATGACGCGGCTCTTATTTGAACTCAATGTAGGCATTCTTGGCGAGCGAGTCTATCCAGCCTCTAAGCCTCTGGTCGGCTTTCTGGCGATAAAGATATTCTTCGATTTCCTGACGGACCTCGGACAATTCTTTGGTTCTGCGAAATTTTCTCTGTTCGACTTTAAAGAGATGATATCCCAGCGGCGTCTGGATGATACCGGACGTTTCGCCGTCTTTAAGGTTGAACGCTATCTCTTCTATCTGCGGCATCAGATCGCCTTTTTTCACATACCCCATTAGCCCGCCCGATTCCGTAGCGGGCCCGCTGGAATACTCCTTGGCTAACCCGGCAAAATCGCATCCATCTTGAATTCTCTTCACGATTTCGCGGGTAATTCTCAACGCCTCGTCCTGGCTGGCTTTATCCTGTTGTTTGGGTTTTATCAATATCTGCCTTAACTGTATCTCTTCCGACTGCAAAAATTGATCCTTATTTTCACTATAATAGTTCTTTACCTCCAGCGGGGTGATTATGATCCTGGCTCCCACTTTCTGGTCTATCAATTTTCGAATCATTATCTTTTCTTTATATCTCGCGCGAAGCTCGTTTAATGTAAGATTCTGCTGATTCAGCATATCTTCGAGCTCTTTTTCGCTGCCTATTTTTCTCTGTATCTCTTCTATTCTGACATTAATCTCTTTTTCTTCGACAGTTATATTGGCTTTTTTTGCCTCGCTAAAGATAAGCCTGTCTTCTATAAGCTGTTTTATAATACCTTCGCGGACTTCTTCGAGCCTTCTTATAAGTTCTTCGCCTTTATACATCGTCCTGTACTGCGCGTATACCGGCGAAAGCATTATGTCTATTTCGCGCTGCGTTATGATCTCACTATTGACAACTACGACAATTTTATCCACAACCGCGGCTTTCGCGCTGTCCGGCAGATTTATAAAAAACGTGCATGCTAAAATTAAGGCCGCTATCTGTAGATATCTTTTCATAATTTAATTATTTCCGCTGATCTTCTTTTTTCGAGTTGATAGCTTCCATGGCCTTCACCGCGTCGTCCTCTACTCGGACGCGATATTTATTCTTAAGGTCTATCACCAATTTATCGAAGGTTTCGTTGCGTTTGCCCATCTTAAGCTCATTTTCGATCACCGGCCTCGCCTCTTCGAAAGACTGGATAGTTTCGGGCTTTATATCCGTCAGTTTTATTATATGATAACCGAACTGCGTGCGGATTATGGGGCTTATCTGTCCGACTTTAAGCTCAAGGCACGCGCTCTCAAACTCCGGCGTAACCTGCCCTTTTCTAAAATATCCTACATCGCCCCCCCTGGAAGCTGTCGCGTCAATGGATTTTTCCATAGCGAGTTCCTGAAAACCTTTGCCGCCTGAAAGCGCCGATAAAATATTCTTTGCCTCACCTTCGCTTGCCACGAGGATATGCGACGCTCGCCACATCTCGGGCTTCTTAAATTCATCCTTATGATCTTCGTAATAATTCTTCATTTCCTCTTCGGAAATCTTTATCTTGTCATCTACTTCCATCTTAACAAATTTCGCTATGACTATCTTCTTCCTGGCTTCTTCAAGTATCTCACGCACTTCCTTGTCTTTATCCACGCCTTTTCTTACGGCGTCTTCAAGAAAGAGGGACTCCACCACCATATCATCGAGCAAAGTCTTTTTATTCTTTTGGGCCATGCCCTGGTAATAAGAAGGGAGCTTGGAGAGCTTCTGCTTAAAATCGTTTAAAGTGATGAATTTATTTCCTACAGTGACCAGAATCTTATCCTGCCCCGAAGGCCTTGAATCACATCCTGCCAGAAATGCCGGCGAGAATACTATCAAGAGTACTATAAAAATTTTCGTATTCATAATTTTGATATATTGTATCATATAAAAAGAGTTCTTTTCAACTTTTCTTTGACCTATAGCTTTCTATCGCGCTTTTCAATAACCTGCAATAGAGATCGAATCCCACAGAATAGATGTATCCGCTCTGTTCCATTCCCAAAAGGTTGCCGGCACCTCTTAATTCGAGATCCTCCATGGCGAGTTTAAAACCGGAACCCAGCTCTTTAAACTTCATTATAGCCTGCAGCCTCTTCTGGGAATCGGATGTGAGAACAAATTGTTTGGGTATTAGAAGGTACGCGTATGCCCCGCGTGAAAAACGTCCGACGCGGCCTCTTAATTGGTATAGGTCCGCCAGGCCGAACATATCTGCCCTGTTTATTATAAGGGTATTAGCGTTGGGAATGTCTATGCCGGACTCTATTATCGTGGTGGAAATAAGGCAGTCTATCTGGCCTGTCATAAATTTCATCATCGTCTCTTCGAGTGACTTCTCATGCATCCTTCCGTGCGCCACGGCTATCTTTATCTGAGGCACAAGTTCGGATATTTTTTTCGCTATCTTCTCAATATCCTCTATCCTGTTATGCACAAAAAATATCTGACCCGACCTGTTCTTTTCTTTCAGCATGGCGTTCTTTATCAAATTATCGTCATAATAAGTTACGTAGGTCTCTACCGGGAGCCTGTCCGAAGGCGGCGTATTTATAATGGATATATCACGGCCTCCCATAAGAGCCAGATATAATGTCCTGGGTATAGGCGTTGCCGTCAACGTAAGCACATCTGTGCTTAAGCGCAGGCTCTTTAAATACTCTTTGTGCCGCACGCCGAAACGCTGCTCCTCGTCTATAACCACAAGACCGAGGTCCTTAAACTTAATATCTCCCGACACAAGACGGTGCGTGCCTATAACTACATCTACGGCGCCCTTGGCGATGCCCTCTATTATCTCTTCCTGCTGCGACTTCGTCTTGAAACGGGAGAGCATCTCGACTCTCACCGGATATTTTTTCATTCTGGTAGAAAATGTATTATAGTGCTGTTCCGCTAAAATTGTCGTCGGGACGAGTATAGCGACCTGCTTATTGTCCATCACCGCTTTAAATGCCGCGCGCAGCGCCACCTCTGTCTTCCCGTATCCGACGTCGCCGCACAATAAGCGGTCCATAGGCTTCGAGGATTCCATATCCCGCTTAACTTCCGCGGCGGATCGAGCCTGGTCCGGCGTCTCTTTATAAGGAAATTCTTTCTCAAAATCCTTCTGCCATTCCTTATCCGGTGAATATTTAAAGCCTACGGCTTCGGAACGCTTTACCTGCAACTCCAAAAGTTCCAGCGCGACTTTGTTTACGCCCTCCTTCGCGCGCTCTTTTACGCTCTTCCACAGCTTCGAACCCAGCTTATAAAGCTTCGGCGGTTTTCTTTCAAAGCCTACATACTTCTGTATTTTATTAAGATCTTCATAAGGAACATATAATTTATCACCGTCGGCGTACTCCACAACATAATGCTCGACGTATTTCTTATCTATCTTTACCCTTTCGATGCCTTTGTATACGCCGACGCCATGATCTATATGGACGACGTAATCACCCGATTCTATATCGACAAAATTATCTATAGGGCTCTCTTCACCGGATTCGATGAGCCTTTTCTGCAGCTTCTTCTTCGCTATTCCTTTTATAGGAAGTATTATCGCGGCTTGATGGTCTTCTATGGGGTCATATGTAACGGGATCGAGCGAGCGGATTCTTTTTACCGATGAGCCTTCGAGTTCTATTCTTAGCGGATAGGCGAAAGTGAGCGGGTATATCGAAATTGTATCGCCCAGAAGAGCGAAGTCGCCTTCTTCTGAAACGCGTTTACATGCGCGATATCCATATTCGACAAGATTAAGCGAGAGCTTCTCAAGATCTACTTCTTCTTTGAGGTATATCCTTATGGTATCGAACATTAATTACATCTTTTTGGGTAGGGACACTCCTAAAAGATTAAGGCCGTTCGCCAGTATCATTCTGACGCAATCGATAAGCACGAGCCGCGCCTTTGATAACACCGGGTCATCACAGACCACTCTGTGCTTGGTATAAAAAGAATGAAATGCTTTAGCGAGATCCTGCAGATACTGCAAAACTATATACGGCTCAAGCGCGTCCGCGCTTAAAGATACTATAAGGGGAAACTGCCGCAGCATCCTTAACAGATCGAGCTCTTCTTCCTCTTTCAGGGCGCTGGAATCGTATCTTGAAGCCAGCTTCGCGCTTTTACTAAAGTCCAGTATGGACCATATCCTGGCGTGCGCGTATTGTATATAATAGACAGGGTTTTCCATCGACTGCTCTTTTGCCTTTTCCAGGTCAAAATCCAGATGGCTCGAAATCCGCCTCATTATAAAACAGAACCGTCCCGCGTCCTTGCCTACTTCGTCCATCACTTCGCGCAATGTTATGAATTCTCCGGCCCTCGTAGACATCGGCACGACTTTGCCTGCCCTGTATAATGTCGCGAGCTGAGCTATCAGCACCGAAAGAGAGCTCTTTTCATATCCAAGCGCCTGCACCGCGGCAGTTATACGCGGTATATAGCCATGGTGGTCCGGCCCCCATATATCTATTATCTTCTTAAAGCCCCTTCTGTACTTATCAAGATGATAGGATATGTCGGGCGCCAGATAGGTGTACGACCCATCCGATTTTACTACCACTCTATCCTTATCATCGCCAAAATCGGTGGAACGGAACCACGTAGCGCCTTCCTGCTTAAATATATAACCCTTGCCCTCTATAGCCTTAAGCGCCTTATCTATCTTGCCTGACTTTCTCAAGGATTTCTGACTATACCAAAGATCAAACTCCACGCCAAAATCTTTTAGGTCCTTTTTTATGCCGTTCAATATCCATTTAAGGCCAAATTCGCGAAATGGCGCTATGTCGGTTTCGTCTGAAAATTTATCGCCATATCTTTTTCTGAAATCTTTCGCTATATCGGTTACATAAGCCCCTTTGTATCCATCCTGCGGAAATTCCTCGATCTTGCCCAATAGTTCACGATATCTTACCCTTATCGAATTCCCCAGAATATTCATCTGCGTGCCTTCGTCATTGACGTAATACTCTTTTTTTACATTGCACCCGACGAACGCAAGTATCCTGGCAAGAGAGTCACCTATCGCCGCCTGCCTGCCATGCGCTATGGTAAGAGGGCCCGTAGGATTGGCGCTTACAAATTCCACCTGCATCTTTTTACTGCGGCACAGGCTTATTCTGCCGTAACTATTCTTCTCGCGCTGTATATCAAGAACCACTTTATATAAATATGCTTTGCTAAGGAATAAATTTATAAATCCCGGAGCTTTCACCTCTATCTTCTCAACGCTGTCTTTAAGAGACGATCCGGAAATAGTTTCATTCATCTTATCTGAAATAAGCTGGGCGAATTTTATCGGAGGCATTGCCGCGAGTTTTGATGACTTCATCGCGATATTTGTGGATATATCGCCGTGCGATTTTTCCTTGGGGATTTCCAGCTGGGGGATAACGTCTTCGGGGCGGCTTAAAGGCTTGCCAGCGTCTTTTAAGACACTCTTAACCGATGACTCTATAAAAGATATTATCTCTCTTTCGATACCGCCGTAATACATAGTATACCCACTATCGATTCTAAAAGACGAGATTGCTCCCAAGCTATTTAAGGAACAATCTCGTCTTAAAATTTGTTTTAGCG
Organism: Candidatus Omnitrophota bacterium; assembly: GCA_030695905.1. Classification (NCBI taxonomy): domain Bacteria; kingdom Pseudomonadati; phylum Candidatus Omnitrophota; species Candidatus Omnitrophota bacterium. Next base: position 24,560 of record JAUYOL010000042.1, read on the forward strand.
CTTCTTTTTCTTCTTACTGGTGACTCTGGTAGTAGTGCGGGTCTTCTTGCGAGAGCGCCTGACCTTATGAGTCTTTTCCTTAAACTTCTTTACGGGAACATCGCCCCATAACTTCTCAAGCTCATAGAAACGCCTGGTATCTTCCTGAAATATATGGACTACAACATCGCCGTAATCAAGGAGTATCCAGAGGGCTTCGCGCTCTCCTTCTGTATGCCATACACGTTCGCCCTCCAGCTTCAGCTTCTCGATTATGCTATCTGATATAGCCCTGACCTGCGTGGTGGATGTACCGCTTGCGATTACAAAATAGTCACAGACGCTCGGTATCTTCCTCATGTCCAACATCAATATATCGAGCGCCTTCTTGTCCGAAGCGGCCCGGGCAATGGCCAAGGCCTTAGACTTGGATTCTATAAAACTTCACCTCTTTCTACAATGAAGGTACTACTTACTTCATTATCTTATACATTCCGGTGCCGCAAGTGGTGCATTTGCCCTTCATTGCCTGACGCTTGTTCTTCATTACAACCTTAGATGTGTCCTTCATCTCTTTCTTGGACTTGCACTTTACGCAATACCCTATCTCTGCCATTCAAATCACCTCCCCATATATTATAATTTGCTTAAAATTATACACTACAAAATGTGCCCGGTCAAGGGCATTACCGATAAAGTTTGTTATCGAGTATATATTTTCTTACTTTATCCGGAACAAGATACCTTATAGATCTGTGCTCCTTTAGGCGTTTTCTTATATCCTCGCTGGATACCTCTATAGGCGTTATTACCACGGTATCCGCCTCCTTCGGTATATCTTTAATGGGATAACCGGGCCTATTGGCCACTATAAACTTTGATATTTTGAATATATCATTTATATTCTTCCATGAAAAAAGGTCCTTAAGCGAATCGGAGCCGGTAATAAAGCATAGTTGGGCCTCGTCTCCATAGATAGAGCGGAACTCTTTAAGAGTATCTATAGAATATGATTTTTTCTTTGAATCCACCTCATATGTTGACACGTCAAACGCCGGATTATCCTCTATGGCGAGCTTTACCATCGCCAGCCTATCCCTGGCGCTTATCACTTCATTCGTATCTTTATGCGGAGGGATAAACGCCGGCACGAATATCAGCTTGTCGAGCTTAAGCTTAAAATAGGCCTCTTCGGCCAATATCAGATGCCCTATATGTATCGGATTGAACGTCCCGCCAAGTATTCCTATTCGCATATCCGCACCTAACTCCTTACCTGCCCCTTGCCGTATATTATATATTTATACGAAGTCAGCTCTTCGACGCCTACGGGCCCGCGTGCGTGTATCTTATCCGTAGATATGCCTATCTCGGCGCCCTTGCCAAACTCGCCTCCGTCGGTAAAACGCGTGGATGCATTTACATACACACAGGCCGAATCAACCTGGCTCAAGAACTTTTCGGCATTCTGCTTGGTTTTGGTAACTATCGCGTCGGAATGGTATGAGCCGTACTTCATTATATGCGCTATCGCTTCGTCCACGCCCCCAACGATCCTGACCGATAGTATCAGATCCGAATACTCTGTATGCCAGTCCTCTTCGGTCGCTTTCTTTACATCACCGGATATCTTCTTTGTTTCATCGCATCCGCGTATCTCTACGCCGGCATCCCTAAATCTTCGTATCATCTCCGGCAAAAATTTTGCCGCTATCTTTTTACTGACGAGCATAGTCTCCATGGAGTTGCATACACCGGGCCGCTGCACTTTCGCGTTAAAACATATATCATAGGCCATCTCCAGATTAGCGGAATCATCGACATATGTATGACACACGCCTTTATAATGTTTCATGACCGGGATCTTTGAATTCTTGGTAACTTCTCTTATAAGCGACTCGCCTCCCCTGGGTATTACAAGGTCTATCAGCCCTTCCTGGACAAGCAGGTCATTGATAATACTTCTGTCCGTATCCTTTATCATCGTTATCGCGCCTTCGGGCATACCCTGCGCAAGTCCCTCTTTGTTTAAAATATCAAAGATGGCGGTATTCGAATTTATAGCTTCGCTTCCGCCTCTTAATACGCAGGCATTGCCCGACTTAAGGCACAGACCCACGCAGTCACTCGTTACATTAGGACGGGATTCGTATATTATCAATACGACACCTATCGGGACTCTTACTTTTTTTATCAAAAGACCATTCGGCCTCTTCCTCGTCTCAAATACTTCGGCTACGGGATCTTCAAGCCTGGATATCTCGATAAGCGAATCCGATATGTTCTTCAGACGTTTTTCGTCAAGTTCCAGCCTGTCTATCATCGCATCGGAAAGTCCGGACTTTTCGGCTGCCCTGATATCTTTTTCATTTTCTTCTATAATGTAATGGATATTTTTCTTTAAAGCGCCCGCCATCGACCGCAGGATCTTTTCTTTCGATACGGAGTCCATCAAGGCAAGCTTACGGGAAGCGTCTTTAGCTTTAATGCATATATTTTTTATGTCCGCTATCATATTATCGCCAGATTGTCCTTGTGTATAACTTCATCCGCGCCTTTATACCCTAATACGCTCTTTATTTCGCCGGTCTTCAATCCCTTTATCTTTAAAAGCTCCGACGACGAATAGTTGGCCAGCCCTTTGGCAAATTCTCTGAATGTCTTATCAGTCACCTTTACCACATCTCCGGCGGTAAAATTCCCGTCGACTTCGACTATACCGGAAGCCAGAAGGCTCTTGTCTTTATGCAACAACGCCTCTTTGGCGCCTGAATCAACAACTATTGCGCCCTTGGCCTTAGAAGAAAAAGCTATCCATCGCTTCTTCGCGAGCAATTTGGAGACCGAGGCCTTAAATTTTGTCCCGACACTCTTGCCGTCGATTATATCCACAAGTATATTTTTGGTTTTGCCGTTAGCAATGACACACTCTATGCCGGACGCGGCCGCCTTTCTTATCGCGTCAAGCTTCGACGCCATGCCGCCTGTGCCAAGCTCGCACTGGCTCGACCTGGTAAGCTTCAATATTCTTGGCGTGATCTCATCCACAAAGTTTATAACATTGCACTTCTCGTCCAGCAGTCCGCCCACATCGGTCAAAAGTATGAGCATATTCGCATGGCAAAGATCGCCGACCAGGCTCGACAGCCTGTCATTGTCTCCGCACTTTATCTCTTCGGTGGATATAGTATCATTTTCATTTATGACAGGGACTGCTTTGTGATCAAGAAGAGTCTGTATGGTGTATTTTATGTTGAGGTATCTGACTCTATCGTTAAAATCTTCCTGTGTAAGCAGAATTTGTCCTACGAGATATCCTCGCTCTTTGAAATATCCGCTGTATAATTGCATAAGGTGGCCCTGGCCGATGGAAGCCGTAGCCTGCAGTTGGGATAATTTTACAGGCCTCTTCTTTAAACCTAAAAGACCCATGCCCGCGCCTATGGCTCCGGAAGTCACAACTATCACGCGAAAGCCCTTATCAAGAATATCGGAGATCTGGCCGATAACATCTTTCAGCTTATCCTTGTCCAGAGTCTTGTCCGACGAGGCTATGACTTTTGTGCCTATCTTTATCACTACTATCTTATCTTTAGCCATCTTTTTTTAACGATTTAACCTTTTTATACACGGCAGCCAACAATTCCTTGACGCCTTCACCGGTAACCGCGGATATCGGGAATACCTTAACGCCGCGTATATGTTTTTTGAACTTCTTTATATTATCCGCCGCCCCTTCAATATCTGATTTATTTAACGCTATAAATTGCGGTTTCTTTATAAGTTCTTTGCTGTACAACCTAAGTTCTTTGTTTAAATTTATATAATCCTTATACGGATCCCTGCATTCGCTTCCGGCTACATCGATCAGGCGTATCAGCACTTTCGTTCTTTCCACATGTCTTAGAAATCTGTCACCCAACCCCTTGCCCAGGTGAGCGCCTTCTATCAATCCCGGGATCTCCGCGACTACGAGGCTGGCGTCTTCATGAATTTTTACAACACCTAATACAGGGGCTTTAGTTGTAAATGGGTAATTGGCTATCTTTGGCCTGGCGCTTGATATTTTTGATATGAGCGTGGACTTCCCCGCGTTTGGGTAACCTACGATACCTGCGTCCGCGATAAGTTTTAACTCGAGAATTACCGTCTTTTCTTCACCTAAAGCGCCGGGGGAGGCTTCCCTATGGCGGGAGTTGCCCCTGCCGCCAGACCCGCCTTTAGCGATAATTACATGGTCGCCGACGTGCACCAGTTCACGCATTACAAGGCCGCTTGGAGCGTCCTTTATTATCGTCCCTGGCGGCACTTTTATGCGAAGGTCCTCGCCGTATCTTCCTTTTTTATGATTGGAGCTTCCGTGAAGGCCGGAATCGGCCTGGAAGTGCTGACGGTACTGAAAATCTAAGAGTGTGTGAATATTCTGGTCTGCCACGAAGACGATATCTGCGCCCTTGCCGCCTTCTCCGCCGTCAGGCCGGCCATATCTGCATGACCTGTCGCGAAACAGAGAATTACATCCATCGCCGCCGTCTCCGGCTTTGATATAGATTTTGGCCTCGTCTACGAACACTTGTTCCTATCCGCTTTTAGATCAAGACTTCTTCGATAATATAACGCTTACGATCCTTCTGGGATCGAACTCAACACGGCCGTCAACAAGAGCAAAAAGTGTGTGATCTGTCGCAACGCCAACGTTCGCGCCTGCTTTGAAACTCATACCCCTCTGCTTAAGAATTATATTGCCGGCTTTGACCGTCTGGCCTTTGAATTTTTTAACACCAAGTTTCTTTGGCTGGCCGTCGCGGCCATTAACTACATGTGCCATTGTATCCTCACCCTTCCTTTATATCTATCGATTTTACCCTAAGCCTCAAAAGATCCTGGCGATGGCCTATCTTCTTCTTTTCTGATTTACGCTTCTTGTACTTAAAAGCGATCAACTTGTCGCCTCTGACAAAGCCAAGAAATTCACAGGTAACATGCGCACCTTTTAGGTACGGCGTCCCGACGTGAACAGTGTTGCCTTCCTTGGCAATCAGTACCTTGTCAAGCTTTACCGGGCTACCTTGCTTAACATCAAGTTTCTCTACCAAAATTATGTCATCTTTGGCTACTTTGTATTGTTTTGAACCTGTCTCAATTACAGCGTACATTGCATTTCTCCTTGTAGTTAGGCGGTATACTATATCACAACCGCCCTAATTCGTCAAGCGTTTCAAGGGGGCCCCTCTTTTTAACCCAAGCCTACAGTTACGGTCAGTACAAGCCAACTAAAAGATTTCTCCTTCTCATGCAGGCGGTTACTTTGGCGGTCGCCTTCCGCTTGCCGTCCCGCCATATTAGGCATATGGCGGGACTGTGGAAAAATTTTGATGGCCGTCCAACCTGCCAACATTTGAACGCTGGCGCAGTTTGTCCGGCCGTTCTAAATCGCCCTAAGGTATCAAAATTTTTAACAGTCGCTCCAGGCTAGACCGCCAAAGTTCCGCCTGCGACATGTAGTAATAAAATTTTCTCCCATATCTATATGGTCCCCGAGGGATGGGGTATTGAGCTGAAAATCTTTACGGGTGGCGAGGGATAAGCCTTGAGGGTGGGTTCAATAAAGCGGCGAGTGCCTGCCGGTAGGCAGGCTAAGCGGCGGCCTATTCCCTATACACCATGCTCGCCTAATATCCAAAAATCCTCAAAGCGTCACCCGCAATTGATATCCATAATGAGACAGGGAAGTTTTATGCGGTACGAGTTGATAATAAACCTAAGCCTGCGGTTATGGGAAGCACAATAAAAATGTTAGGTCTTTTGTGATGACGAAAAACGGTTAAAAAGGGCCGAGGATGTCCGAGGCCCCGTTTAGGGGCCGAGTTCCGCAGGCCCCCGTTTTTATCCTGAACAAAAGACCGACCCGGAACGAAGTGAAGGGTAACATTTTTCCTGCCACCTATACATGACTATCTTACATACTTATTTAGGTGGCTTGTGCTGACCGTAACTGTAGGCTTAGGTTTGGATCCCGCAAGGTAACCCATTCCTCAGGGGCCGCTGCGAGCTTACCTCTTCTCGTCGATACGCACTTCTTCCATGTGCTGGTTTGGGTCCTCGATTATACGGATATACTTGTGGAAACGCCTTTCAAGCGGTTTTATCATGTTCTTATCGGGTGTGGATACATATGAGGCCACGGTGGGGTGAAGCGATACGAATATCTCCCTTGCCCTTGTCTGCGCTAAGACGCGCGCCAGCTGCCTTGTCAGGTTGGCCGCAACCGTTGCCGCGGATTTTATCGTGCCGCGGCCACTACAATATGGGCACTTCTGATAGCTCTTGCCCTCCACGCTGCGCCTTGCGCGCTGCCTGGTCATTTCAACCAAACCTATGCTTGAAATATTAAGTATTTTGGTCTTTGCCTTGTCGTTCTCAAGAGCTGCCTCCAGGGCCTTGGATATAGCTTTCCTGTGGCCTGAAAATTCCATATCAATAAAATCTATTATTATGATGCCGCCTATGTCACGCAGTTTTAGCTGCCTGGGAACCTCGTTGGCCGCCTCAAGATTTGTCTTAAAAGCGGTCTCTTCCAGATTCTTATGCCCTACGGACTTTCCGGAGTTTACATCTATCGCCACCAGGCTTTCGGTCTCATCAAACACCAAATATCCGCCGCTTTTAAGATGGACTATTCTTGAATATATCTTCTCTATATGCTTCTCTATGTCATACTTTTCGAATAGAGGGACTCTCTCCTTATAAAATTTCAGGCGAGATCTTAGCTGGGGTGACGTCATCGCGAGAAATCTCGATATTCTCCTGAAATCATTCTTCGAGTCTATCTCAAGCTTTATAACATCTTCGGTAAACATATCGCGGGCAACCCTTAAGACCATGTCATACTCCGCATGTATTATCTGCATCGGCTTTGCTTTTTTTGCCCTATGCTTTATATTCTGCCATAGCCTTATCAAATAGCGGGTCTCGCGGAAAAAATCCTTCTGACTCGCGCCTATAGCGGCCGTCCTTACGATAAAGCCTACGTCCTGGGGCAGCTTCAGCTCTTCTATGATCTTGCGGATCCTGTCACGTTCCTTGTGGTCCTCTATCCTCTTCGATATGCCTATACGGTTATCGAACGGCATCAATACAAGGAATCTGCCGGGAATAGATATATGAGTGGTAAGACGCGCGCCCTTTGTGCTTATGGGCTCTTTTACTATCTGAACGAGCACTTCGTCGCCTTTTTTTAATACCGCGGCTATGGACTGCTTCTTCTCTTCTTTCTTCTCCGGGAATATGCCGGCCTCTTCGTCGAGAAGCCTGTCAAAATTCGAAGCGTCTTTTTCAACATCCGAAACATAGAGAAAGCCGTTCTTCTCAAGACCGATATTAACAAACGCCGCGTCTATGCCCGGAAGCACGGACTCGACTTTACCTTTATAAATATTACCGACGAGGTTTACCGAATTCTGCCCCTCGACGTTGTAATCTTCTACCTTTTTGTTGTCGATGACGACCAGCCTCTTTTCATTGTGGTCGACATTAATATATATTTCTTTTGGCATATATTTTCTTAAAACTCCTTAATCTCTTTTATCCTGACCCCTGCCGGCAATTTATTATTCAGGGACTGCCTGATTATATCCGCGGGGATTCTTTCGGACATATCTACTACCAATTCTTCGGACTCACTCTCTACTCCTAATTTCAACGCCCTTGAAATGCTTATCTTTAAATGCGGGCTAAAACCTTGCGTTATCGCCACTGGAAGGCCGGCCCTGCGCAACGCTCTACCGAATAATCTCATCAGGTCCAGATGAGAAATAAAGCGCATGTCGCCGGTCTTCGAAAATATCGCGTTCAATTTCATGTAATTTACCTGTCATGATCATCCCCGCCTATAATGCACTGCTTGATTTGCGGCGGGGTCCCGCCGCCATACAGATATCATACTACAGGCGGGAAAATACTATCGCCGGTACCATCTTGTCCGGCACCGGCACTTAAAATCTTATCCTGCCAAACCAAAAACCGCCAAAACCTAATTTACTCTTCTCTTCTTGACGGTCTTCTGCCACTCTTCCTGTGTCAGGTTATAGTTAGGCACATACGTCCTGCTTGCCAATGGGACATCCGGCAGGTCGACGCCTCTTTTAATGAGCCGGACCGTCACGAAAAATATCAATTCTGTCTTCTGCTTTGTTTTCTCTTTCTTGCATACAAGCAAACCTATAAAAGGCACATCGCCGAGCATATCCCCTAAAAACGGGATCGGCTTTTTAACGTCAACTACATTCTCTTTTATAAGGCCGCCGATAAATATCGTATCATTATTTCTTATCATGACCTTTGTATTCGCCTGTCTCGAAGCGAAGACCGGCGCGACAATACCATTTGCCGCGTCTATAGTGTCATACTTAACAAGGTCGCTTATTTCCGGAATGACATCCACGACTATCTGACCATTTTCGTTTATATGCGGCGTGACTTTTAATTTTACCCCGAGATCTTTCGCTTCATAACCGGTAATCTCCATCTTGCCTGTTATCGCGTTTCTTTCATACTTTGGCATATTCAAAGTCTGCCCGACGAGAATATTGGCCTCGGTATTGTCGAGAGTGGCTATGCGCGGGTTTGAAACGACCTCGGTATCGGAGCGCTGTTTTAATAATTCCAGCACGGCCTGAAATTGTGAAAAATCGAGCGTGCCGAACCTGAATGTGTCCTTAAATAGATCCTGGGAATAGTCCACAAATGGGAACCCTTTGGCATAGCCGGTAGCTGGCGGAGGAGTAAGAGACCCCGGCCCGCCCGGATAGGCCGCAGGTGTGGTTGTGGTCGTGGTGCCACCCGCTGTCACGGCAGTAGCTGTATTTCCGGTCTGCACTAAAGGCGAATATTGGTCAAGCCATTTAAGCCCTGTCCCCGCGCCAAAATAATTAAACGGAGCGGTAATAGGCCTTTTGGCTCCGCTGACTTCAAACTTTATATTCCAGTCTATGCCAAGTTTTTCATCATCGCCCAAAACGGTTTCAATAACACGCGCTTCTATCAAAACCTGATCGGTCTCTTTATCCAACTTCTGGATTATCTCACCTATCTTGTAAACGTTTGTAGGAATATCTGTAACTACTATTATGTTTGTCCTGTCGTCATATTTTACCTTGCCCTTACTGCCGACAATCTTTTTTATAGCAGCTACCACATCTTTTGCTTTGCCGTAATTCAAAGCGAATGTCTGCGTCACAACCTCTTCCTGTTTCAATTTATCGAGCGTTACCACGCGTATTATATCGCCTTCTCTTTCGTAAGCGAAGCCGTAATTTCTGGTTATTATATCAAGCGCCACCTTCCAGGGCTTATTGGTAAGCTTCAAATCTATTATGCCTTTGACGTCGGGAGCGGCTACTATATCAACACCAGATACTTCGGAGATGTAGGCAAGCACAGTCCTTACATCGGCGCCTTTAAAATTCACCGTCACGTTACCGGGATCGATGATGGCCTGCTCCTCCTGTGCCGGCACGGCAGGCTTGACTTCTTCGACAACAGGCTTCTGCACAGCATCACTTTGTGACTGCGCTTGGGCCTTGGGCTGCTCAACCGGCGCCTGCGGCTGCTGCTGGGCCTTTACAGCAGACTCCTGTGTAGACAGGACCTTATCCTCTGCCAGGGAAATATTGACAATAAATAACGCGATTAAAACAATTGAAGCCGTCTTCTTCATCTTCTATTTAATCTTTCTCTTTTTGGAGAGAACCCTCTTCTTGTCCTGACTAAGCTCATAAGTGGGTTTATACGCTTTTTCCGGATTCGGAACTTCACTTAATTCTTGCCCCGGCTTCATCAGCCTTACGGTTATGAAGAATATCAATTCAACTTTCTGCCTTATCTTATCTTTTTTCGTGAAGAGTAATCCCAGGTAAGGAACATCCCCGAGAAGGTCTCCGACAAAAGGAAGCTTCTTCTTTGAGTCGATTATATTCTCTTTTATCATGCCGCCTATGAATATAGTGTCGCCGTCCCTTATCATGACCTTTGTATTTGCCTGACGCGATGAAAATACGGGAGCAACTATGCCGCTTGAGGCGTCGAGCGTATCATATCTTACAAAATCGCTTATCTCGGGAGCGAGCTCTACAACTATCTCATCCTTCTCATTTATGTGAGGCACGACTTTTAATTTTATCCCCAGATCCTTCGCGTCATAACCCGATATCTCCATTTTACCCGTCGTAGAATTTCTCTCATACTTAGGAAGATTTATCGTCTGTCCAACTATAATATTTGCCGGATTATTATTTAATGTCGCTATGCGCGGATTTGAAACTATATTCGTATCAGACCTGGATTTTATCATCTCCAGCACGGCTTTGAATTGTGAAAAATCGAGCGTCCCAAATGTAAAAGTATCCTTGAATATATCCTGGGTGTAATCAATGTATGGGAATCCTTTAGACCCGGCGGTGCCCGGAGTCCCTACCGTGCCCAAAGCGTCTATTGGATATGGAGGAGTGGTATTAGCGCCGCTTGCGCCCGTAGTGGTAGTAACTGTATTTGTTGTGCCAGACTGGGTCAGAGGATAAAAATTCTCGATAAGGCGGCTGTCTGCACCATAATAATTAAACGGCGCTGTTATCGGCCTCTTGGCGCCGCTCGCGGTAATCTTTATGTTCCAGTCTATTCCGAGCTTTTCGCTGTCGCCCAAAACAGTCTCAAGAACCCTGGCCTCTATAAGCACCTGGCTCGTCTCTTTATCGAGCCTTTGCACTATCTGGCCTATCTTGTAAACATTCGTCGGTATATCGGTGACGATGACCATATTGGTCCTGTCGTCATGCATTACACTGCCTCTGTCTCCTACGATATCCTCCACGGAACTTACTATATCTTTCGCCTTTCCATAATTTACCTTAAAGGCCTGGGTTGTAACTTCCTCCTGCTTTAATTTATCTATCGTCACAACGCGTATTATATCGCCTTCTCTTTCGTAAGCGAAGCCGTAATTTCTCACTATTATATCGAGTGCCACCTTCCAGGGTTTGTTCGAAAGTTTTAGATCTATAATTCCTTTGACATCCGGAGCGGCGACTATATCAATACCCGCAACTTCGGATATGTAGGACAGCACTGTCTTTATATCCGCGCCTTTGAAATTAACGGTTACATTGCCCGGTTCTATCTTAACAGACTCGTCAAGCGCTTCTTCTTCGGCTTCAGATTCTTGCGCGGGTATGGCGGCGGTAGCAACTGCATCTTTAGGTTTTTCCGATGAGGCAGGTTCTGCTTGAGGCTTAACTTCAGCAGGCGTATTTTTAGCGGTTTCTTCCGCTAATAAGCCATGCACGGCTACAGTTAAAACAAATGTAAAAACAACTAAAAATATTTTATTTTTTATTGCCCGCATTCTCTTTCTCGGGTTCCTGCAAAGTTAAAGCATAATCCCGGCCTTCTATCGAAAGGTCCACCTGCTTACGGGATATCTTTTTTATCAAAAGGGCGCCAAATTTGTCTTTCTCTTTGACCATCTGGCCGTTTATTATAGCCACCTGTCTACCGCCGATACCGGTAGCTATACCCTCGAGCCTCAAATCGTCAAAGGATACCACAGTCTCGAGGCCTGCACCGGCGCTTCTCTCCTGTCCTATTAGAGGAACGAACGGATCTCTCTTGCCTCTGGAATCATAAATAAATCCATCGCTTAAGCTATCCGCGCACCAGATATATGGCGCCGGAATGGATAAAAATACTATTACCAAGAGAGTATACACTATTGTCTTATACATTGCACACTTTATTATTCAGCAGGCAGTACATAGGTATATACCATCAACTCCACATCATGCCTCTTCGGCATCGCGGAGTTTGCCTTTATGCTGATATCCACTATTTTCATGAATCTGTCGCCATTTTCAAGATTATTCAGGAAACGGCCGAGTTCATGATAACCTGATTTCGCGGTAATTAAAATCGGTATCTCCTGATATACGGAGATCTTCTTTTCTTTTTGAAGCTTCATAGTTATGGGCGTTATACCTATAATCGTTATATTGGCGTTCCTGGCCATCTTCGAGAGGTCTTCCAGCAGGCTCGGTATCTCTTGCTGGGCAGGAAGCTTCTTTTCGTATAACTCTATCTTCTCGTTGTATTCCCCCACTTTCTTTCTCAGTATATCTTTTTGGGCTATCAAAGACTTTGCTTCCTTCAGATCCGTCCTCATACCAATGGTCTTTCCTATTACAACTACATCATTCGTAACCCTGGGTAGAAAAACATAGTATATATAAAGAATGAATACAGTGGCGGACAGCAATATGATCAGTGTGGTGGTCTGCGTCTTTTTGTCCTTAAAGTCGATATTTTTGAAATCTATATTTTTTATATTAAAAGCCATATCTGCTACCTTATTTTAAAGAGGCATGTTATCTTAAAACTCATGACTTCCTGTCCGGATACCTGCTCTCTTTTTATGCTGCCAAGTTCTATATCGCTAAAATCGGAATAAAACGAGGGGTTCTCCTTGAGATTCTTTATGAAGCGCCCTATAAGGGCCGTGCCTTCCTCTCCCATGCTGGAAGCCGCCCCGGATATAATGAGATATCTTTCAACGACTTTTTCCATAGCCTGCCTGCCTTCCGCGCCGTCTTTGCCTTTCGACGTGTTATTACCGGAGGCCCTGGGCCTTTCTACCAACTTTTCGTCGTATTCCAGCTGCGTGATCCATACACCGGGCGTTGTTGAATCACTTAAGTCATTCAGCTTTTTCGTCCAACTGAATCGCTTTACCATCAATTCATCTATTGCCGACACTTTCCTGCTCATCTTGGATATCTGCGCCTGCAGCTTGTCCGCCTCTTGCTTCTGGGGCAGCATCTTGTTGTAACCCTTCTCCATTGAGTTAAAAATGATACTGCCGAGAAATCCCAAGCCGAATACCAGCACCTGTATAGCGACAAATATGACCGCCGCGACTATAGCTATCCTGACAAAAAGGATCTTCTGGAGATCTATATTCATAACATCTATTTTAGATGCCGAACGTTTCTTCTTTTTTAACTCTTCCGGCAATAAATTTATCTCTATCATATATTTTTACCTTATCGCGAGGCCGACGGCCACCGCAAAAGACCTGCTCATCTTTTTTATAAGATCCGCGTTCTGTGTTACTCTGGATGTGTCGAGAAATTGCGTCGGATCCCACAAGAATGGTTTTGACTCGAATGCTTCATGGAAAGCGCCTTCCAGGCCCACAAGATCGGAAGTGCCGCCGGAAAGATATATCTCATCAATGCCCATGCCGGACTGGTTCTCATAATAACTGAATGAGAGCCTCATCTCATCAAGAAGATTATTAAGCATGCTTTTAGTGCAACTCACCACATCCGGCGCCTTATCTTTGGGCGCTATCTTTATGTTTTCCGCGCCTGCCGGATCAAGGTTAAGGCCCTTGGAAATAACATTATTAAAATCCGCGCCGCCTATAGCGACGTCTCTGGAGAAGTGCAGCACACCGTCTCGAACTATACTGACATTTGTCAGGCCCGAGCCTATGTTGAGAAGCGCCGCCGTCTTGTTCGTATCGTGATTATTGAAATTTTTTAAAAACGAATTCGCGATGGCGAATGTATCCACATCTACGATCCTTACGTCCAGGCCACCGGCCTCGGCAATTGCTATCTTGCCCATAACGAGTTCTTTTTTGACAGCGACAAGCAGCATATCAAGCTTATTCTCTTTTTCATCCTTCTTCAAAACCTGGTAATCTATTATGCAGTCGTCTATCGCAAACGGGATATACTTTTCCGCCTCGAATTTTATCGCCCCTTTTAATTCGTCCTCTCTCATCTTTGGCATCGAAACAAACCGTACTATTGTCGAAGGTCCCGATACGGACACACTGACTTCTTTAGATGATATCTTTGATTCTTCAATCAGTGATTTGATGGATTCTACGAGAGTCTCTTTTGATGGGTTGGGAAGTTTCTTCAGGCCTATATGCGCCAAGATAGACTTACCTTCGAGGTTTTCTATCTCGACTATCTTTACCGCGGAACTTCCGATATCAAGGCCTATCCTATTCTTAGGCTTGGTCTGGAAGCTTTTTTTAAAATCAAAACTAAACATATTAATTAGCCAATTTATGGCCTTCACTTTCAAGGCTGCAGGAAACTTGCGGTGTTTCTCCCACGGTATGTAAAGTATATGCCCCGCCAGCAGGGCATTCCTTTTTTCCGCCTTGCGTAAAATTATTGTATATATCGTCTTCGTCCACACCTGATATCGCGGTTCCGGCCGGTATCTGTCTTTCGAGTGCCCATTGGTCTATTGCGCCGCTTATCTTATCGAGATTGGCTATGCATATGGTCTTCTGTGAGTTAATTCTTATTGTGATGAAGGTTGGGATGGCTATGGCGAGTATAAGCGCGATAATTGCCACGACGCACAATATCTCTACGAGAGTGAAGCCTTTATTTGGGTTAATACGCATAAATAATAAAACAATATTATCATGATAGAAGATAAAAGTCAAGGCGACGCAACAAAATAAAAACCCCGCGCTTAAAAGCACGGGGTTTTTAAGTACTAACTTCCAAACTGTCTATAAATTACAACGTATGCCCGGCTGTTCCGTTAGGACAAACGGGATCCGCATTTAAGGCAGCTGGAATAGCATAAGCAACGCCGTTGCATGCCGGCCATACTCTTATATAGCCAGGCACGAGCTGGGCCTGGGTTGGAGGAACCGCCAAACCAAGATCAAGCGCAGCAACCTGTATGCCCCCCTGAATCTGCTTCAGGTTCGCTATACAAGCGTTTCTCTGTGCGGTTGTTCTCGCGTTCACGAAGTTCGGAATGGCTATTGCCGCCAATAGACCTATAATTGCAACTACTATCATTATTTCCACTAATGTAAAGCCTTTTCTTCTTAACATGTCACTCACCCCCCTTCTTCACTTTTTATAAGGATGCACTTGGAGTATATATAAATAAAAAAAACTCCAAAAAGACCCAATTTCAAAGCTTCCTTTTTGTTAACTTAGGCCTAGTTGGAGAACTTATATTCCCATTAAACTATATATAATGGCATTTTAAAGATAATATCCCCTTCAAGACCTTACACAAGAAGTATACCCTATAAATGCCGCTTTGTCAAGATAGGCAATAAATGCCTATCCGCCGCCCATTATGGATGTAACCTTAAATATAGGCAGAAACATACATATAACCACGGTCCCTATTACGATGCCTAAGAACGCTATTATGAGAGGCTCTATCAGGCTGGTAAGCCCGCTTACAGCCGCGTCAACCTGCTCATCGTAAAAATCGGCTATTTTTGTCAACATCTTCTCAAGCTGGCCCGACTGTTCTCCGACAGAGATCATCCTGACAACCATGGGAGGGAATAATTTCGACCTGGCTAACGGCTCTGCCACGCTTTCCCCCTCGCGAACATTGTTCTTCACAGTATCAACGGCCATTTCTATGGCTCTATTTCCCGCTGTTTTACCCACTATATCCAGGGAATTCAGTATGGGAACGCCGCTTTTTATCAGTGTGGAAAGGGTTCTTGTAAACTTACTTATCGCGACTTTCTTAAATAACACGCCAAATATCGGCATTTTCAGCAGCAACGAATCATATACGAGCCTTCCTTTTTCGGTCCTGACGAATCTAATGGCGAAGAAAGCTATAATAACAACCGCACCTACGATAGCCGGAAAGTAATATCTTATGGCATCGCTTATGCCTATCATTATCATGGTTGGTTTTGGCAATGCCGCGCCGAATCCCGCGAATATCTCTTTGAATATCGGTATGACCTTAAGAAGCAAAACCAATGTTATGGCTACTGCCATGCCGCTTACAACAGCCGGATATACAAGGGCCGATCCTATCTTTTTTTGCAGAGCGCTGGTCTTTTCAAGATATGCGGCTAACCTATCCAATATCTCATCAAGCATACCGCTGGACTCACCCGCCTTTACCATGCTTACAAATAATGGCGAGAATGCTTTCTTATGTTTAGATAAAGCGTCCGATAAGCTGGAGCCGGTTTCGATGTCATTTCGTATCTTAAGTATCATGGCGCCAAATGTTTTGTTTTCCATCTGCTCGCCCAGTATATCAAGCGCCCCGACTAAAGGTATACCTGCGTCGACCATCGTGGCAAGCTGTCTTGAGAAGACCACGAGATCGTCTATCTTTATCTTCTTGCCCTTGAATAGCGAAAAAGACTTGGAAAATTTCGGGAGGGCTTCATCTACAGAAACTATTATAAGGCCTTTTTTACGCAGAGTATCCACTGCCTGCGCGCGGTCCGGAGCCTCAAAGGAACCGTTTACGGTTTTTCCGGAATTATCTTTAGCTGCATATTTAAAATTGGGCATCCTCTTAATCCTCCGACGTGACTCTTAAAACCTCTTCCAATGTTGTAACACCCATGATGCAGTTTTCAACGGCGTTATCTCTCAAGGTCATCATCCCTTTTTCTTTGACCGCGTAATCCTTTATTTCATCGCTCGACGCCTTCTTCATTATCATGCTTCTTACAGGATCATCTATTAACAGCGCCTCGAGTATGGCTATTCTCCCATAGTAACCGGTGTCGTTACATCGCGGACATCCCCTGCCTTTGTAAAAAGTCTTTACGGATCTGGTCTTCATTTCCCCTGATTCCAGGCCCAGCCTTTCTAAAACGTCCTGGGGTATCGCCATCTCCTCTTTGCAATTTTCGCAAATCTTTCTCATAAGACGCTGCGCTGACGCGAGTATTAAGCTTGACGCCACAAGAAACGGCTCTACTCCCATATCTATCAACCTGGTTATGGCTCCGGCAGAATCATTTGTATGCAAAGTGCTCAATATAAGTTGACCCGTAAGAGACGCTTTAATGGCTATATCGGCTGTTTCAAAATCACGTATTTCTCCCACCATTATTATATCCGGGCTTTGTCTTAACACGCTCTTTAAGCCCGTCGCGAACGTCAGGCCTATCTCGGGCCTGGCGGGTATCTGTGTAATCCCTTCGGTTTCATACTCGACGGGATCTTCCAATGTTATTATATTGCGCTCCGCCACATTAAGCTGGCTTATTATTGAATACAGCGTTGTAGATTTGCCGCTTCCGGTCGGGCCGGTAACCAGTATCATTCCATAAGGCCTGGCGAGGGCTGTTTTAAAAGTTTCTAAAGGCTGCGGTAAAAATCCTAATTTTTCCAACCCTATATTTATGCTCGACTTGTCCAGTATCCTCAATACCACCTTGCCGCCAAAAGTTATCGGCAGCACCGATACTCTGAAGTCTATCTCTTTGCCTTCAAAGCTTATCTTAAAGCGTCCGTCCTGCGGCAGGCGTGTTTCAGTGATGTCAAGCTTAGACATTATCTTAAGGCGCGCGAGTACCGCGTTCTGGTTTTTTTTAGGTAAAGTAAAGACGTCGTGAAGGCTTCCGTCTATCCTGTATCTGACCTTTAAGAATTTTTCGTTTGGTTCGATATGTATATCACTGGCTCTCTTCTTTATAGCTTCGTTAAGAATAAGGCTCACCACTTTTACTATCGGCGCCTTTTGGCTCTCTTCCGTTACCTCGCTGACATCTATCCTCTCCTCCTCAACGATCTCCACGTCATCACCCGGCTTTACCTCTTCAAGTATTTTAGATATCTCCTGAGTCTGCGCAGTTGTGCCATAATACGAATTTATCGCGTCTTTTATTTCGCTTTCCTGAGCGATAACAAGATCTATCTTAAAATGCGTCATCATCTTTACATCATCGATGGCAAAAACATTCAGAGGATCCGATATTACTACTGTCAGTACATTGCCTATCTTGGAAAGAGGTAAAAGCGTGTACTGACGCGCGACCTTTTCGGGTATAAGCCGAAGCAGTTCTTTGTCTATCTTATATTTCGCAAGATCTATCGGCGGAATATCAAGGTGGCTGCTCATAGCGACAACGAGGCTCTTTTGAGATACAAACCCTTTGTCTACAAGTATCTTCCCCAGGCTCCCGCCCGACGTCTTTTGGATTTCAAGCGCCTTATCAAGGTCCTTCTTTTTGAGAAGGTTGCCTTTTATAAGTATATCTGTAAGCTTGTCTTTTAGTGATTCTGCCATAAAATTAGTCCACTTCCAGGTCCTGGTCGCCGACTGTAACGCGAACAATTTCATCTAACGTAGTAACGCCGTCCAGAGCCAGCGCGATCCCGTTTTCTCTTAGCGTTATCATGCCTTCCGCCCTGGCCTGCTCCATTATCTTATACTCCTGCGCCCTTTCAAGTATAAGAGTCTTTATTTTAGGTGTTAAAGTCAGCACTTCTATCAATCCGACCCTGCCCCTATATCCTGTTTTGCGGCAAATATCACAGCCTTTGCCGTGATATAAAGTAACTTTCTTGCCATCCTTATTGATATTATATTTTCCCGCGATATCCGCATCCAGCTCATACGGCTCCTTGCAATTATTGCATATTTTCCTTACAAGCCTTTGGGCGGCCACTAATATCACCGAAGATGTTATCAGGAAAGGCTCAACGCCCATATTCAAGAGTCTTGTGACCGACCCGGCGGCTGTCGTAGTATGCAGCGTACTTAATACCAGATGTCCTGTGAGCGCCGCTTTTATCGCAATATCTACAGTTTCGAAATCGCGTATCTCGCCTATCATTATTATATCGGGGTCCTGTCTTAATATTGATCTTAGCGCACCCGCAAATGTTAAGCCTATATCCGGCCTTGCGGTAACTTGATTTATGCCCCCTATAACATATTCGACAGGATCTTCAACCGTTATAACATTATCTTCGGGAGAGTTTATGTATTCTAATACCGAATATAACGTCGTCGTCTTGCCGCACCCTGTGGGGCCACACACGAGAATCATACCGTGCGGCTTCATCGCGCCCTGCCTTATCTCTTCCATCGACTTTTTATCAAACCCCAGCTTTTCAAGATCCAGCATAGCCTGCGACTTATCGAGAACTCTTAATGCCGCCTTCTCGCCCTTACTTGAGGGTATAACTGATATTCTGAAATCTACTTCGCGGTTATGAAGCCTGACCTTGAACCTTCCGTCCTGTGGAAGCCTGCGTTCCGCTATGTCAAGGTTTGACATAACCTTTATTCTGGATATTATGGCGTTGTGAAGAGCCTTTGGCGGACGCTTTGCCTCCTGAAGCACACCGTCCACCCTGTATCTTACACGCACTTCCTGCTCAAGAGGCTCTATTAAAATATCGCTCGCCCTGGCATTGACGCCTTCCGCGAGAATCAGGTTTGTGATCTTGACTACGGGCGCATCTTGCGTGATTCTAAAAAGATCCGTCGAATCCTGCGCCTCCTGGGCGGAGCGCTCCTCGATCATGCTTATATCAGCAGCGTCTTTCATATCGCCGACTATCTTCTCTATAGCCGTATAAGCGCTCTCTTCATAATACTGTCCTATCGCGTCCTTTATATCACCGTCGGCAGTTATAATAGGGCTTATATTGTATCCGGTAATGGCTTTTATGTCGTCTATCGCAAATATGTTCAATGGATCGACCATAGCCACGACCAGGGTATTGCCCATCTTTGATATAGGTATTATTTGATACCGTTTGGCGATCTTTTTCGGGATCAATTTTATAACATTGGGGTCTATCTTATATCTTGAAAGATTTATCGGTGGGATGCCAAGCTCGTGGCTCAATGCCACCATAAGTTCGCTTTTGGATATATGGCCGAGATCGACTAAGATATCGCTTAAAGATCCTCCTTTTTCACGCTGTATCTTCAGCGCTTTTTCGAGGTCAGCCTCTTTTATAAGCTTCTTCTCGAAGAATATCTTAAGGATCTTTTCTTTTAGCGAAAGTATCATTTCTGGGTTTTCCCATAATACTTGCTTATGGCGTTATTTATATCGGTCATTGTGCTTATGAAGATCTGAACCTTGCAGGCGGTTAGCATCTCGACGTCTTCCACCGCCTGTGTGTTCAGAGGGTTTGACATGGTTATGGTGAGAAGGTTCCCTATCCTGTCTATGGCTATAAGGTTATACTGCTTGCATACATTTTCCGGCACGAGCTTTATTATGTCATCGCTTATTTCATAACTTTGAAGCGGCAGGTACGGATATCCGTATTGTACCGTCAAGACTTGGGCTATCTCTTCTTCTTTGGCGTATCCAAGCATCACAAGGATCTGGCCTATCAGCCCGCCTTTTTCACTCTGTATCTTGATGGCTTTATCGAGTTGGGCCTCGTTTATTATGCCCTTCTCGCAGAGCAATTCTCCCAGCTGTTTTGATATGATGCGTCTAGTTGGCGGCATTCGTAATCACCTTTTAAATAGCCTCGCTAAATCTTCCGGATCGGTACTTCTCGCGACTGCCTGTTCGTAAGTTATGAACTTCTTCTGATAAAGTTCATACAGCGCCTGGTTCATCGTCTTCATGCCTTCTTTTTGAGAAGTCTGTATTGCTGAATATATCTGGTGCACCTTCGACTCCCTTATCAAGCTCCTGACGGCGGGATTTACCATTAAAACCTCGGCCGCGAGCACGCGCCCCTTACCTCCCTGTTTCGGTATAAGCTGCTGCGATATGACGCCAAGCAGCACAAATGACAGCTGTGTCCTTATCTGCTGCTGCTGGTGCGCCGGAAAGACATCCACAATCCTGTTTATAGTCTGGACGCAATCTGAAGTATGAAGCGTAGCGAATACAAGATGTCCGGTCTCCGCGATTATTAACGCTGATTCTATCGTCTCCAGATCGCGCATTTCCCCTATAAGTATAACGTCGGGATCCTGCCTTAAGACATGTTTTAACGCCGCGGGAAACGTATGCGTATCGCTGTAAACTTCTCTCTGATCCACCAGGGCCTTCTTATTCTGGTGGACAAATTCTATCGGGTCTTCTATCGTTACTATGTGGCACGGCCTGTCATTATTTATCCAGTCTATCATAGAAGCTAAAGATGTTGACTTGCCGCTTCCGGTGGCTCCGGTAAAAAGCACCAACCCTTTCGGTCTTTTGCAAAAATTAACCGCTATATTCTCCGGCAAACCGCATTCCTCAAAAGACCAGATCTTATAGGGTATCAGCCTTATCGAGGCGCCGACAGTGCCTCTTTGTTTAAAAATATTTACCCTGAACCGGCTTATTTCGGCCAACTCAAAGGATATGTCCAGCTCAAAATCCCTCTCAAATTTCTCTATCTGCTGTTTAGTCAACATGCTGTATATAAGGCTCTTTACCTCTTCGGGCGATAGAATATGATCGTCCACAGCTACCAGTTTCTCATCTATTCTTATCTGGGCCGGCCACTTTACGGTAATATGCAGGTCCGACGCGCCTTTTTCCACCATCAGCTTCAGCAGGGAATTCATATCCTTGGGCATACAATCATCTCCTTATCTCTTATTTAGGCAACAACCCTGTTCTTGCCTAAAGACTTGGCATTCTGCAGGGCTTCCATAGCTTTCTTAAACAGTTCTTCCTGAGTTGAACCATCTATGGGGTTTTCGCTTACTCCGCCTGAAACCGTTATCGTAAATTTCCCGTCACGCGAAAAGTTGGTAGCCTCTATTTTCTTTCTTAAGTCTTCCGCTATTTCGGCGGCCTGGCGCTTGTTCTTTTCGGGCAGCAGCATCGCGAATTCATCCCCGCCTATCCTTGCCGCTTTTCCGACAGGCGTTGTATTATCTTTTATCACCTTCGCGACTTTCTTGATAATATCCTCCGCGACCAGCTCTCCTTTGACGTCACGCAGAGTTTTAAAATTATCTATGTTGAACACGAGGAAGGAACATGGCCTCTGATAAAATATGGAACGCCGGATCTCTTCGTCGAGCCTGGACAAAACATAATTCTTATTATAAAGATCCGTAAGGTCATCTTTTATCGAAAATTCCTCCGTCTTCTTTATCCAGATATCATTCTCTATGGCTATAGTAACCTGCTTTGAGAATATCTTAATAAGATCTATATCGTCGGTCTTGTAACGGTAATCATCAAGCCTATTGCCCACAATAAAAAGGCCGTAATCTTTATTCCCGGAATATATCGGCACAACTACCATATTTTTTACATTGTGCGATTGCCTGAATTCTTCTATATCGTTATTCATTTTGGTGGATTTATCCACTATTAGAAATGTCCTATTCTGGACTATCTTGCCCAGCAGCCCCTCTCCTTTTCTTACGATTATATCAAGCAAGGCTTCTTCGCGTACGCTGGAGTGCGCTTTAGGTAAAAACTCGCTGCTCTCCTCTTTGGGCATCATATAAAATACGCAGAAGCCGCCGTCGAAGAGCATCGATACCTTCTGAGCCGAAAGTTCCAGTATAGCGTCCAACTCCGTGGATCCGGACGCGACGAGGTCGCCTATCTGAAGCAGGCTGGACAGCGCCAGCACTTTTTTATGTATTTCAATATTTAATTCTTTGGTTCTCTGGCCGAAACTCTTCAGCTCGTCGAGATTAAGCCGTATCTTCTGCGTCATCGAATTGATGGACTCTCCAAGTATGCCTATTTCATCCGGACTCGACACGGATATCTCTCTGCCGAATTCGCCGTTTGCTATCATCTTTGCTTCTATGGCCATGTCTATTACGGGATCCACAAGGCCCCTGGCAAGAATAAGGCCCAACATCGCTATAACAATTGATATCGCGATAACTGCCGCTATGCTTATAAGTTCTGTCGCTGTGGGGAATGAGTAGGAGAATATTATATACGCGCAGGCTAATATTGGGATTATAGACATCAGGCTGAAGGCCATTATCAGTTTATATCTTAAACCTTTTGGCGCAAGGGACATCTTCTTGAAGAGACCCATCATCTTTAAGCCTCCTTATATTAATTTAAATAACAATATTATATTATAATCTACTTTATATTTATGCTAAGTATACATTACGAATGCACAGTTGTCAAACCCGCGCCTATGTCTATAAAACTCCAGGGTAGCGTCTCATCGTGGCTTCTTGTACGGATGGCGTAAAAATCCGGGTCCACACCGGTTTTCTTAAAAGATTGCAGCCATAAATCAAAATTGAAGTATTCATTCCATCCGTCAAACTTAAGCCCCGACTTCCATGCTTCATATATGGCCTCCGACAACCTCCTGTCTCCTCTTGCGAAGACCGCTTCAAGGTATCCCATCTGAAATGAGTGAAAATCCAGTTCAATCATCCTGGATTTCATCTGCTTCCTTAACTGGTATTTCTTTTTATTCAGGGAGTCTATGCTTTCCATGGCCTGCCATTGAAAAGGTGTATGTGGCCGCGGCACGAACGCGTTAATACTTGCGGTAACATGAGCGTCTTTCTTATCTATTTCACGCCTTGAATTAGAAATTTTGTAAAGAAGCTCTGTCATCGCGACAAGGTCCTCTTCTTTTTCTGTGGGCAGCCCTATCATAAAATACAGTTTCACTTTTCGCCAACCCGCTTTAAAAGATTCTCTAAGCGCTGATAATAGTTTTTCTATATCTATATTTTTATTTATGGCTTTTCTTAAACATTCGCTTCCGGCCTCCGGGGCGAATGTGAGGCCCGACTTTTTCACCTGCGCTATCAGGACGGGCAGCTTATTCAGCGTGTCTTCTATCCTTAGGGATGGTACGGATATCGACACAGCCTTATCTTTAAATATTTCATTTAAGCCTTCGATTATCTCTTTAATCCCGGAATGGTCACCACTCGATAGAGATAAAAGTGATATCTCCTCGTAGCCTGTATTAGCGTATGTTTCGCGCGCAAGCTCAAGAACCTTCTCTTTCGATCTTTCACGGCGGGGCCTGTATGTTGTGCCGGCCTGGCAAAACTTGCATACATGCTTGCATCCGCGCATTATCTCGAGCATTATACGGTCATGAACTATCTGTATATGCGGAACTATCTGATCCGTGGGATAAAAAGAATCATCCAAATCTTCTATAAGGGCTTTGCGAACTTTCTGGGGCACGCCTTCATGCTTAGGTAAAAAACTTTTTATTGTACAGTCATCGTTATATTTAACTTCGTATAGTGACGGCACATAAACACCCTGTATTTTTGCGAGCTCACGCAATATTTGCTTACGGCCTCCGGCTCCTGCTTTGTACGCTTCTACAATCTCGCCTATTGCCCCTTCGCCGTCACCTATCACAAACGCGTCAATAAATTCCGCCATCGGTTCAGGATTGAAAGATGCAGGGCCTCCGGCAATTATCAGCGGATCGCCATCTGACCTTTCCGAGGATCTTAAAGGGATATTGCCGAGACCTATAAGGTTCAATACATTTGTATAATTAAGTTCATAGGCAAGGCTGAATCCGATAATATCAAATTCCTTTATCGGCCTTCTCGATTCGAGGCTGAAGAGGCTTATATTGTTATCGCGCAGGACCTTTTCGAAATCCGGCCACGGAGAAAACACTCTTTCGGCGAGACAGTCATCGCGTTTATTCAGAATACCGTACAAGATCTTCAAACCCAGGTAGCTCATCCCGACTTCATAAACTTCCGGGAACGCGAGCAGCACCTTCACCTTATCAGGCGTCCACTCCTTCTTAACGGAGTTCCACTCCCCACCGATATATCTGGCGGGCTTCCTCACAGTCAATAACAACTCATTTAAATTGCCCATATGTTTTTCTTGTCCATACCTAAGCCTACAGTTACGGTCAGCACAAGCCACCTAAATAAGTATGTAAGATAGTCATGTATAGGTGGCAGGAAAAATGTTCCCCCGCCTTCGCAATCAACTATGTAGTAGACCAGATGCTACGGTGAGGTCGGTCTTTTGTTCTGTCGAAAAACGGGGGCCTGCG